>JAZSFY010000237.1:0-2514 GCA_045532415.1 Eubacteriales bacterium
TTCCCTCTGACGAGCTTCTCGGTGTTCCTCATGTTGTTTGCATTCCTCACCTTGGTGCTTCCACCCCTGAATCTGAGGACAACTGCGCTGTTATGGCTTCCGAACAGCTTATCGATTACATCGAAAACGGCAACATCCGCAACAGCGTAAACTATCCCGAAATCGTTCTTCCTCGTTCCGAAAGCAACCGTGTTGTTGTTCTTCACAGCAATGTTCCCAATATAATCACTCAGATTTCCGGTGCTTTGGCAAAGGATAACGTAAACATCGAATCCCTCCTTTCTCAGGCAAAGGGCAACAATGCCGTTTCTATCTTTGATTCCAACGACAGAATTACCGACGCTGTTGTTGCAGACATCAATGCTATCGAAGGCGTTGTAAGAGTTTTGGTAAGATAATAAAGCTTTAAAAGCAATTTTAAGAGGTCATTTTTATGGCCTCTTTCTTTATTGATATCGTTGACAATTTGTTAAAAGAATGTTAAAATAAATAAAATTGTTCGACGAGGTGATAACTTTGTTCTGTCCCAACTGCGGCGCAACCATTAATGATAACGCTATCGTTTGTGTTCATTGTGCTACCGAAATTAAACCAAGCAAGCCCTATACAAGAAAGGAATTTCTCGACCTTAAGGCTTCTAAGAAATCCAAGGACATGGTTTGGGTCCAAATGGGTTTGGCAATTCTCTGTATAATTTTGGCAATCGTTTCTATTTTCACTTCTCTTAACACAGCTATTTATGATATTCCCGTGTTCGAATTGGTCATGGGCGATGACATGGATGAATTAGAAGAAGTTTTTGATGATGCCAGAGATGAATTTGACGATATGGATGACGACGAAAAGGACGACATCCTTGATAAAGCCGACATGACCGAAAAGGAAATGACAGCCTTGCTTAGAAAGCCTACGCTTAGCAAAATTACAAAGCTCAGTTATGTTATTTTGGACGACACCGACGCAATTGCGGCAATAACCGTTTTCAACGGAATTATAATAGCATACGGCATTTTTATTGCTATCTTTGAGGTATTGGCTTTATTGTTAAAGCATCCTGCCTGCGCTATTGTTGCCGTGGTTGTTTCTCTTCTTTATTTCTTCCTGTTTGCAGGCGCTTTGATGTTTGTTCTGTTCCTGGTTGCCAATGTTGCTCAGATAATAGCATACACAATTGCAAACAAGGAATATAAAGAATACAAAAAATCACTTATGTAAATACAAAAGCGGTTGAGAAATCAACCGCTTTTTGTTTTATCTATTCTTTTTCCAGGTATAGGGAGAAAAGGCAATTATAAGAGGAAATATTTCAAGTCTTCCCAAAAGCATGGATGCAGAAAGCGCCAGCTTTGATACAGGAGAAAAGTCTGCAAAGCTTCCCATAGGACCCACAACACCGAAGCCGGGGCCGATATTATTAAAGGTTGCAGTTACAGCCGTAAAATTAGTTTCAAAATCAAAAGCATCAAAGGCAAGAACGATAAAGATTCCCATAAAACAAAGAACATACACTGCAAAATATATGGAAACACTGCTTAAAGTTTGTTTGTCAACAGGTTTTCCTTCAAACTTTACTGATGTAACCGCACGGGGATGAAGCATACGTTTGATTTCATTAAGAATCAGTTTAAACAGAATCACAACACGGGAAACCTTCAAACCGCCTGCGGTAGACCCTGCACAGCCTCCGCAAAACATAAGCAAAAACAAAACCGTTTTTGAAATATTGGGCCAAAGGTTAAAATCCGCTGTGGAAAAGCCCGAAGTAGTCATAATTGAAGATACTTGAAAATACGACAAACGGAGAGAATCTTCAAGATTTTCATACAATGGAAGAATATTCAAGGTTATTGCAGTTACCGAAACTGCCGCTATACCTAAATAAACCCAAAGCTCAGTGCTTTTGAAAACCGTTCTTATTTTTCCGATAATCAAAAGATAATAAAGGTTAAAGTTGATTCCAAATAACAGCATAAATGTAGCAATAACATTTTGTGAATACGGACTATAGGATGCTACACTGTCACATTTTATGCCAAAACCACCGGTACCTGCCGAACCAAAAGTATGAACCATACTCTCAAAAAGATCCATTTCGCCTACCCAAAGCATAATAATCTGCGTAACGGTCATAACGATATAAATGAGATAAAGTATTTTGGCAGTATCGCTTCCTCGGGGCAAAAGCTTGCCTACAACATGGCCGGGCATTTCGGCACGCATAATATGTATGGAACGGTCGGTCATATTGGAAACAATCGCCATTACAAAGACCAAAACACCCATACCGCCCACCCAGTGGGTAAAGCTTCTCCAAAACAGAGCACCATGTGTCAACGCCTCAACATCACGCAATATTGAGGAGCCTGTTGTGGTAAATCCGCTTACTGTTTCAAAAAACGCATCAATATAACTTGGAATGTCTCCGCTTATTACGAATGGCAACGCTCCGATTGCAGACATACCTACCCATGCAAGAGCAACTATGGCAAAGCCCTCTTTTGAAGTCGGATCGTA
>JAZSFY010000055.1:0-3642 GCA_045532415.1 Eubacteriales bacterium
GCCTTGTAGCCGGTAACCTTAATCTTGGTACCAACAGTAAGCTTTGCATAATCTTCTTCGGTGCAAGCCATTTCATACATGAAATATGCGCCGTCCTTGTCCTGAGCGTAAACAGTACACTTGTTGTCCCACCAAGATTGCTTGCCCTGAACGAATGCTTCGATAACAACAGCAGCTTCCAATTCAGCAGCATCATACTGAGCCCAAGTCATAACGCCTTCGGACTTAGCATGGATGTCGGCTTCTTCAGAAACCTCAGAGCTTTCAGCAGCAGAAGAAGCAGCAACAGAAGATACTTCGGAAGAAGTATTTTCTTCGTTACCGCCGCAAGCAGCCAAGCAGCCAAGACACATAACAAGTGCCATCAATAAAACCAATAGTTTTTTCATTTTTTATTCCTCCATAAAATTATGAATACAAGGGGAATTATACACCAAAAATTTCCACTAATCAATACCTAAACGGGATTTTTTTACTTTTTTGGCAACAAAACCTGAAATCATAATAACCCAAACGGCTGCTAAAGAGCCAAGCAAGACCTTAGATTCGGTTGGCAAAGGGCCTCTGTCGCCATTTTCGGCAGAATTATTGTTGCTTACAATGGTGTCAAGATGATACAAGGCGGTTATGTCTGTGTAAAGCTTTGACATATATTCCTCGTCAATTGTCTGCTTTCGCCTTGTAGACTTTGCAACGTTTTCTATCATTTGACCTGCCGCATTACGGAGAGAGGTCGAGCCGTTGAAAACTGGAGTAACAAATGTATTTTCCATGTTGCCAAGCAATAGCTTGGAGGCATCAATCTTTACATGGTAATAAGCGTCATTGTCCTCTCCCGATTTGGAAAGATAGCTTTTATATTCCTCGGATTCCTGAGCCTTTGTTGTAACAGGAACATATCCCTCTGTTTGGGAATATCCGATTTGAATATCATTTGTCAAAAGATACTGAACAAACATCCAGGAAGCCAAAACCTCTTGGGAATCCTCTTTGTTGAATACGCAAACCGAGGGACCTTGAGAAATCATTTTGGGACTTTCGGTGTTAAATTGGGGAATAGGCATAACAACGGTTTCAAAATCAGCCTTTTGGTCCTCGCTAATGTCGGAAAGAGGAGCATTAGAGCCAATCCAGGTTGCGCCTGCTGTCGAGTCGATTGCAAAAACACATTGACCTCTGTTAAAGAAATTACCGGGGTAGCCTGAAATCTTAAAGGTTGAAAATGCACCGGTTTTCACATGGCTTGAAACAGTATAAAGCAAATCCTTTGTTGTGTCGTTGAAAATAAGAATATCGCCGTTATTATTGGAATATCCCGCTTCTTTTTGCTTCAGCATGGAAATCATCATGTTGTCGGTGGATTTATAGATAAAGGGAATCAAAACGCTTTGTCCGTTTGCCTTAAAATTACCGCTTTCATCCTTTTCCATTGCCTTTTCTGAAACCTCCCAAATAAAATCCCATGTAAGCTTTTCGGGAATGGTATATCCAAGCTTTTCAACAAGGTTTTTATTAATATAGCAGGCTTCGGTTGAGCGCATATAAGGCAAAGCGTAATATTTGTCACCAAGCTTGCATTCCGACAAAAATTGAGGAACAATCTCCTCGGCCTTGGGGGCATCAAACCTAATTTCACTGCCGCCTAATCCGTATTTCTCGTGAGCCATAAGGTCATCAAGGGGAACAACCGTGTCCTCGCCTGTAATATATGTTGCGATATGGTCGGGATAGGTTATGCAGACATTAGGAGTTGTGTTGGTGGAAATGTTTGTTATAACGTCATTATAAATCTTACCGTAGTCGTTATAAAGCCTTAAAGTAACATTAACGTTAGGATAAAGTGCTTCAAATTCCGAAATAGCCTTTTCGTAAATGTCGGTCTGGCGGACGTTGGTATCATTCTTTGCCCAAAAGGTTATTTCATAATTTCTTGATGTGTCAAATTCATCGGGAATAACAAAGCTTACGCTTTCTCTCGAGCCGTGACAGCCTGTTAAGGCAATGGGCAGGAGAAGGCATATCAAAAGGAAAATCGCCCTTAAGGATTTTTTATTAAGCATAATTCTTAACCCTTTGTGCCGCCTCGGGCAACTCCTTCCATAATCTTGTTGCGGAAAATAAGGAACAAAACAATCAGGGGTATTGTGATAACAACAACAGCCGCCATCATCGCAGGAATGTTTTCGCGTCCCAAGCCGCTTTCGCGAATTGTCTGAATACCGTTTGAAACAAGGAAATAGCTTTCGTTGTCTGTAATTAATCTGGGCCATACATAGCTGTTCCAGCATTCAATAACCTTTAAAATGGTTATGGTGATAACAGTAGGCTTACATATAGGTATCAAGACCTTTAAAAGATATTTCAAATCCGATGTTCCGTCAACCTTTGCGGCATAATACAATTCATTGGGAACCTGTGCAAAATTCTCCTTAAGGAGATAGATGTAGAATACCGATGTTACCGACGGTAGAACAAGACCTGTAAAGGTGTTTCTTAAATCAAGGTCGGTTATTGTTACAAAATTGGTAATTACAACCAATTCCGAAGGTATCATCATCATCGCCAAAAACAAGGTGAAAACCAAATTCTTTCCCTTAAAATCAAGCCTTGCAAAGGCAAACGCCGCCAAAACCGTTACAAAAAGCATTAATGCTGTTGTTATAACCGTGAAAATAACCGTGTTAACAACATAATCAAGCAAGGGCGCCGCCGTAAAGGCTTCTTTATAGCTTTGCAGGGTTGGTGAAAGAGTGAATAATTGGGGAACAACCTCTTGGCTGTATTGGCTGTATGACTTCAGGGAAGTGAGTATCATCCAATAAAAGGGAAACAGAACGAAAATTCCCCAAATACTTAAAAGAGAATAGGTTATGATATTAAAGGAGCTTTTGCGAATCTTTTCATTTCGCAGGAGCTTTTTATAGTCGTTTTGCTTTTCCATTTCTGCTCCTCCTTTAATAATGAACGTGTTTTTTGCTGACAGCAAGGTTTATGCAGGTGATTGTAAGAACGATTGAGAACAAAACAATAGCCGCCGCCGAAGCATAGGAGGGAAAACCGCCTCCGTCGCCGTAAAGCATATCGTAAACATAACCAACGATTGTGTTCATTTCGGATGCATTAAGGTTTGTCCCGAACAAAGCAACAGCATCGCTGTATGCCTTGAATGCACCTATAAAGCCCGTGATTATCAAATAGAAAAGGGAAGGGGAAATCATGGGCAAGGTTATTTTATAAAACATTCTCCATTTTGATGTGCCGTCAACCTTCGCGGCATTGTAATAATCATCCTTAACCGATGCAATAGCACTTGTTAAAATAAGAACCTTAAAGGGCATTACAACCCAAATGGTATAAAAGCAAAGCACAAACATCTTTGCCCAATAGGGGCCCTCCAGAAAATCGATTCCCTGACCGCCGAAAAACTGAATCACCGTGTTGGCAAATCCGTCGGTAAATTCATTTTTCTGGAACAGTATCATAAAAACCAAGCCCAATGCAAGAGTATTACAAACATAGGGGAGAAAATAAACAGTCTGAAATAAACCGCGCACCTTTTTAATAGAGCTTAATCCAAGAGAAATAAGCAACGCGATACCTGTTGAAAGAGGAACTGTTATAATAACAAGAATAAATGTGTTC
>JAZSFY010000161.1:0-9152 GCA_045532415.1 Eubacteriales bacterium
CATTCAGAGATACCAAGATTAAGGAATTTGTAATTTCCGAAAAGAATCAGGCATTTAAGGTTCAGACTGCTGATTATATCCTTTCGGCAGACGGAACAAAATTGATTGCTGTTTCTCCTCTTGTAAGCGGAGAATTTACCGAGGCTGACATTCCCGAAAGCAATGTTACCGAAATCAGCAAAGGCGCCTTCTCCCATAACCGTAAGATTAATTCTATCGTTTTGGAAAAGGTTACCTATGTAGGCGATTACGGCTTGGCTTCCAATAAAAACCTTGTTTCTGTAAAGCTTGGCGAGCTTAGCTATATCGGTAATTACGGCTTCTTTGAAGCAGGTATTACCCAGATGCCTAAGTTTAACAAGGATACAAAGATAGGCAAATATGCGTTCTCCTATTCCAAGCTTACTTCTGTGGCTATTCCCGACGGAATGGTTATTGCAGAGGGCACATTCAGCGAATGCTCGAGCCTTGCTTCTGTTACAATCGGCAACGATGTAACAATCGGCAAATTTGCATTCAACCTTAACAAGGATGAAGCATTTAAGGTTGTCGGACGTTATGAAGGCGAAGAAAAGCTTTATGAATATGAATTTTCTTCTCCCTTGACTTCTCTTACAATCGGTAACAATGCGGTTATCGGCGAAAATGCATTTAACAATGCGGCTTCTCTTGTTACCGTAACCTTGGGCGAAAATGCTGTTATCGAAAAGATGGCATTTTACAATGCATCCAAGCTTGAAAATATCGACCTTTCCAAGGTTAAATCCATTGGCGATTATGCGTTCTCGGGCGATGTTTACTATGCTTGCGTTGACAGTGAAATGTCCACAGCGGCTGTTAACCCCGACGGATTTTATATCTACACCTATCATGCGCCTCAGCTTAAGAAGGTTGATGTTTCTTCTGCTGAGTTCATCGGCGAATATGCATTCTCCTATTGCCGTTCTCTTGTTGATGTTGTATTGAATCCCGAAATTAAGGTTATTCCTCAGTATGCGTTTGCAGGCTGTGATTCCTTGAAGAACATCAACACAGAAAAGGTTGAAGAAATCGGACAGTATGCATTTATGGAAAGCGGTCTTGAAAGAATCGACCTTTCCTCTGCAAAGACTATTAGCGATTATGCATTTGTTTCCAACCGCAAGCTTGCTTCTCTTAAGCTTGGTGAAAACGGCGTAACAATCGGCGAGGGCGCATTTGCATATTGCGATCCCTTGGCTAAGATTGAAAACCTTAAATTTGCAGAAAATATCGGTGATTATGCATTTGCTTATACTGCAATCACCTCTGCCGACCTTTCGGGTGCTGTTTCTATCGGAACACACGCGTTTATTAAGGAAAATCTCACTCCCTTTACCGTAACCTTAGGCGAAAAGCTTGTTTCCTTGGGCGATAACCCCTTTGCTATGTGCAAGCTTCAGCCCTTCTCCTCTACTGCAAAGGATGAGGTTAACGGACATGAGATTGAGGTTCCTACCTATAATTATAATATAAGCGACAAGGTTAAGGTTGTTGACGGCTCTCTTTATTGCAAGAACAGCCTTGGCTGGGAATTGATAACCTATGCAGGTATCAATAACGACAACGTTACTGTTGCAGATGATACCGTTCGTATTACTGCAATGGCATTTGCAGGCAGCGATGCCGTGAGAGTAAAAATGCCTTATACCACCATTGCAATCGGACACAAGGCGTTCTATGCTTGTGAAAAGCTTGAAATCGTAACCTTCGGCAGCTATGTTGCTCCTATATTCGAGGAGGAATTTGACCCTGCTTATTACGAATGCCTCGAGCATATCCCCGGCAGCGGTGATTACGGCGAATATACCGATTACAACGGTAATCAGGTTAAAATCGAATCTATGGGCATGATACCCTACTTTATGTGGAACGCAACAGGCGGAATGTATTCCAACGTATTCTACGGTGCAAACTTTGTAGATTATGTAGGCTATGTTGACAACAAGCTTATTATGGCATATCCCACAAACGGTATCGGCTATGATTCCTATATCTGTGACCAATATTTTGATTACAGAATCGAAGGTCCTTCCGCACCCGACGACATAACAATTGCCGCTATTAAGGCTATCAAGTCGATTCCCGAGCGTGTAAGCTATGAGGACAAGGCTTTGGTAGAGGCGGCAAGAGAGGCTTATAACAAGATCGCTACAATGGAACAGATGGCTTTGGTTACAAACTATGCCGACCTTGTTTCCGCTGAACAGCGTATTGCGGCTTTGGCTCCCGTTGTTGAGGAAATTACCGAAACTCCCGTGGAAGAAAATAACGGACCTATTATTGCAGTTGTTGTTATATTCTTGATTGCTTTTGTGGGCTTTGTTTGGTTCAGAAACCGCAACGAGTCTAAAATGGAAGCGGCAGCTAAATAATAGAAAAACCGTCAATTACTAATAAGGAGGACAATAAAGAACAGGATGAAATTTAAGGCAAAAAAAGCTCTGTTCGCTTTATTGAGCTTGGCAGCCATTGTCTTCACCGCGGGCTGCGGCGGGGAAATGACACCTTATGAAACGAACAACGATGAAAACTATACCGTTAGCGTCAAATATGACGCTAACGGGGGATTCTTTACGACTAACACCTCGGTTATCGTAGACTCCTATAATATTTCCGAAATGAAGGCAGGCTCCGACGGAATGGTGGAGATTGCGCTTCTTTCTCCCGATGCGGCGCAAAGAGGTAACGATTCCTTTAATGCCGTTAAAAACGGATATTTCCTTGCAGGCTGGTATACACAGCGAAGCGGAAATAACGAATCGGATTATATCTATTCGGGCAAATGGGATTTTTCCAAGGACCTTGTTAAGGTAGATTCCTCTAAGGAATATTCCGCCGATGCTCCCGTTTTGACATTGTATGCCGCGTGGGTTCCCTTGTTTACCATGGAATTTTATTCCTTGGGAACAAACGAGTTGCTTAAAACCTTTACCATAGACCCTAATTCCTCCGAGGGAATGAAGATTCCGGCTTGGGATGAAAAAACAGGTGTTATGGAAATGTATAAGTTCCCCAAGAAAACCGGATATACCTTTAATAAGGTTTATTACGATGCCGAGGGCAAAAAGCCTGTTGAGGGCGACACCATTATGCATACAGGTGTTGTAGATTATGGAACAGGCACAGCTAAGGATGCCACCATGAAGCTTTATGTGGAATGGATTGAGGGCGAATGGTATCATATCACCACCGCAGAGCAGTTGGCAAACAATGCTTCTCTTAACGGCAATTATGAAATCCTTGCAGACCTTGATTTCGAAGGCATTGATTGGGGCAAGACCTTTATGTACGGCAATTTCAGCGGTATGATTAAGGGTAACGGTCACGTAATCAAGAATATAAGCCTTGAACAGACCGATGCAAAGGAAGACAATGCAGGCTTGTTCGGATATTTGACCGATAAGGCAAATATTTCCGACTTGACCTTTGAGAATGTAACCTTTACAATAAAGGCAGGTACTATTGCTACAAGCGCAAATTACGGTGTTTTTGCAGGTACTGTTTCCGAGGTTGCAAATATAACCGATGTGAGCATTTTGTCAAGTAAATTGCAGATTGATTCGGGCTGTTATTTCGGCACCGAAGATTATTCCATCGGATTGGTTTGCGGTATGGGTAATCCCGACGTGGTGCCCTCTGCCGAGATCCAATGTGTTGCTGTGGGTGATGCACCCGAAACTGTAAAATTAACAGTAAACGGCAATGAAGTAACTGTTGAAATGGTCAGCAATGCTGATGCTGATGAAAAATCCGAATAAAAATAAAAATCTAACAGAAAAGGTGCAAAAACGATGAAAAAGAAAATTATTTCTCTTTTGCTGTGCGTTTTGATGTGCATGAGCACGCTCATCTCCTTTACAGGCTGCGGCAAAGATGAACAGACCACCAAACCCGATGCTTTTGTTATTATGACAGAGCAGCTTGACAAATTGTTCAACCCCTTCTTCTCTACCTCTGCTCCCGACGGCACTATTGTTGCTATGACTCAGATCAGCATGCTTGGCTCCAAGTATGAAAACGGCGAAGTTAAGGTTGCTTACGGCGAAAACGAGGCTGTTGTAGTTAAGGATTATGACATCGTTGAAAACGATAACAATACTACAACCTACACCTTCGTTCTCAAGAACGGCATTAAGTTCTCTGACGGTCATCCTCTCACAATGGAGGACGTTCTCTTTAACTATTATGTTTATCTCGACCCTGTTTACACAGGCTCCAATACTCTTTATTCCACCGACATTGTCGGTCTTGCTGAATACAGAACCCAGACAGTAGGCTCCGGCTCTGACGACAGCGACGACCTTATTTCCTCTCAGGCTACCTCCAGAGCCAACGCAAGACTTAACGAATTGATCAACCTTTTCAATTCTCAGGTTAAGGCTTCTGCCACAAAGGAAGTTGGCTATGACGCAATGAAGGCGGCTATTAATGCTCATTCTGTAAGCAACGGCTATAAGAATGCTATTTCCAACAATCCTAATGAGGTTACAAGCGCAAACCTTTTGGCTGACTATGAATATGCATTGAAGCTTTTCAAGGAAGAGCTTGAAACCGACTATGTAAGCGCGCAGGAATCCTATATCGATGCTCCTTATACCAACTATGAGGAATTTAAGAACGAAGTATTCTGCTTCATGTATAGCGAAGGCTATGTTGAGGTTGAATATGCAGAAGGCGAGGACGGTAAGAAGGACCGTACCAAGATTGAAAAATTAACTCCTGCTTATCCCTCCTCCATTACAACAAAGGAAGCTGCAATCGATTATATCTACAACGATAAGATTGCAAGAGAGCTTAACATTATCCTTCAGTATTGGGCAACTGCGGCTACCCTTACAACCGAGTATACCGCAAAGGCAAAGGAAGTTATCCTTCACGAAAATGTTTCCAACGACGGCTCCTTGGCTGTAAAGAACATTTCGGGTATCGTTTCCTTGGGCCACTCTGATAAGGCAGGCTCTACTATTACCGTTAACGGTAATTCCTATAAGGTTGCTTCTTCTCACAACAGCGACGGTACTGTTGTAAATGCAGACGAATATGACGTTTTGCAGATCACCATTAACGGTATCGACCCCAAGGCTATCTGGAACTTTGCTCTTACAGTTGCTCCTCAGCACTATTACGGCGAGGGCAGTAAGGTTGGCGTTGATATTGCAAACAGCCAGTTCGGCGTTGAATTTGCAAGCTTCAGCTTCATGACCGACATTGTTCAGTCTACCAGAAATATCAGAATCCCCATGGGTGCAGGTGCTTATAAGGCAACCAACTCCTCCAACAGCGATACACCCTCCGAAAGCGAATTTTGCGCTGACAACGTTGTTTACTTCAAGTCTAACAGCTATTTTGAAACAGTTGGCGAGGGTATCTCCAACGCAAAGATTGAAAATATCCGTTATCAGGTTGTAAGCTCTGCAAACGCTATTGCTGCATTGGAAAACGGCACAGTTCACTATATCTCTCCCTCTCTTACTACTGCAAACTATGAAAAGTTGGAATCTCTTGCATCCAAGGGCATGACAACTCTTACAACCGACCAGTTGGGTTACGGTTATATCGGTATCAACGCATCCAAGATTAATGACATCAATGTTCGTAAGGCAATTATGTGCGCTATGAACACCTCCTTGGCACTTGACTATTACCGCGCAGGTACTGCTGAACAGATCTTCTGGCCTATGTCCAAGATCAGCTGGGCTTATCCTAAGGGATCTGATGCAACCGACAACGGCTTTGACTATCCTCCTCTCGGAACCTGGAGTCAGGATATCGCTGTTGCAAACATTGAAAAGTATATGCAGGCAGCAGGCGTTAGCGCAGGCGATTCCGAATTGTCTGTTAAGTTTACCATTGCAGGCTCCAGCTTGCAGGACCACCCCACTTATAAGGTATTCAGAGATGCGGCTGCACTTTTGAACGGCATGGGCTGGGATGTTGAGGTTGTTTGCGATACTCAGGCTCTTACAAAGATTAACACAGGCTCTCTCGAGGTTTGGGCTGCTGCTTGGTCCTCTGCACTTGACCCTGATATGTATCAGGTTTACCACAAGGATTCTACCGCAACAAGTACATTGGCTTGGGGCTATAACTACCTTAAGACAAGCGGTACAACCAAGGAGCTTAACATTTTGGACGAATTGAGCGACCTTATCGATCAGGCTCGCGAAACCAACGACCAGACTAAGCGTGCTGACCTTTATAAGGATGCAATGTCCAAGGTTCTCGACCTTGCGATCGAGCTTCCTGTATACCAGAGAAGTGTTCTTTACGCATATAACTCTAACGTTATTTCTTCCTCCAGCGTACCTTCGGAGGTTAACCCCTATTCCTCTCCCTTAGACCGTATTTGGGAAATCGAATTCGCAGGCTGAGATCAGATCGGAGTGACTGATGTTTAAATATATTTTAAAAAGATTGGCCATGTCCGTTCTTATACTCCTCGGCGTTTCTATGATAATATATTTCCTTATCCGTTTGATGCCCGTTGATTTTATCCAAGATAAAATCAACGCCATCAATCAGGGCGGCGCAACCGTTAGTGAGGAAACAGTAAACGCCATGTATGAGATGTATGGACTTGGCGACAACAGCTTTATCGGCATATTGAAGGGCTATTTTACATGGCTCGGCGCATTGGCGAGATTTGATTTGGGCACAAGCTTTGTTCACAGTGTTCCTGTCGCTGATGTTATCTTTGAACATATGGGAATCTCCTTCTTAATCGCTTTGATTGCAACTGTATTTGAATTTTTGATCGCAATACCTCTCGGTATTACCGCGGCAACACATCAATACAGCTTCCGCGACTATTTGGTAACCATTTTGGTTATGATAGGTATTTCCTTGCCTTCCTTCTTCTTTGGACAGATGCTTAAGGATGTTTTGGCATTGAAGCTCGGCTGGTTCCCTGCATCGGGACTTATTGATGCTACCGTTACAAAAACAGGCATAAATCTTTTGATAGACTATGCAAAGCATTGCTTTATCCCGATTTTGACTATTGTTATTCTTTCAATCGGCGCAAGAATGAGAATGACAAGAACAAATATGTTGGAGGTTATGAACTCCGACTATATCCGTACTGCCCGTGCAAAGGGCTTGAAGGAAAGCGTTGTTGTTAATAAGCATGCCTTCCGCAACACACTTATTCCTATGGTAACCTCCTTGGCAGGACTTCTTCCGTCCTTGTTCTCGGGTGCTATCATAACCGAGCAGGTATTTGACCTTCCCGGTATCGGTAACATTGCGTTGGACGCGATGAACCGCGGTGATATTCCCTTTATTATGGGATATAATATGTTCTTGGCGCTTTTGAGCGTTTTGGGCGTTTTGCTTGCCGACTTGATGTACGGTATCGTTGACCCCAGAGTAAAATTAGAGTAAGGAGGCATTGATTATGGAAGAGCTTACAAATAAATCTGCTGATACAGAAATCAATGAAGCTGTTGACACAGAAATGCCTCTTGACAAGCAGGTTAGATTGATGTCGCCTACAAGAATGGTCGTTCGCAGATTCTTCCGTTCCAAGCTTAGTATTGTAGGCTTGATAATGGTAGTCGGACTGTTTTTGTTCAGCTTTTTAGGTCCCGTTGTTTATGATAAATGGGGCGAAATCGAGCTTGACGAAAGCGGTAAAACCGAATATTCGGTTTCTCAGACTACATATACAGTTGACGGAAAAGAATATACACTCCGTCAGACAACCGAAAAATCATTGAAGGATAATTTCCTTGCTCCTCCCTCTGCCGAGCATATTCTCGGTACAGATAACGAGGGCTATGACATTTTCGTTCGTTTGATGTACGGCGGCAGAATTTCTCTTATCGTTAGCTTTATCGCAGTATTTCTTATAACAATCCTCGGTGTTTTGATGGGCGGTATCGCAGGCTTCTTCGGCGGCGCTATCGATAACATAATCATGCGTCTTTGCGATATACTTATCTGTTTGCCCGGTGTTCCGATTTTGCTTATTATCAGTACGATTCTGGATGCATCGGAGATTGATGCAAAATACCGTATCTATCTTCTTATGATTTATCTTACCTTTATTTCCTGGCCCGGTACAGCAAGATTGGTAAGAGGTCAGATTCTTTCTCTCAGAGAGCAGGAATATATGGTTGCCGCAGAGGCAATGGGTTATTCTGCGCCCCGAAAGATTTTCAAGCATTTGGTTCCCAACGTAATGCCTCAGCTTATCGTTCAGATGAGCTTGAGCTTGGGCAGTATGATTCTTTACGAAGCCACACTTTCTTATTTGAACCTTGGTGTAAAGGCTCCTTATGCCGCATGGGGAACAATGATAAACATTATTTCTACTAACCAAGACATTTTGCAAAACCACTTGAATGTTTGGGTGCCCGCAGGTATTTGTATCGTAATTGCCGTTTTGGGCTTCAACTTCATCGGCGACGGTTTGCGTGATGCACTTGACCCGAAAGCGAGGAGATAATTTATGAGTAAAAATTCAAATCACCTTTCGGGTAAAGAGGTACGCGCAATCGCAAAGGAAAACAAGCGTATCATCAAAAGCCTTGAGGCTTATAAAAACCGCAAATGCGACGAATCGGAATATCTCGCTCATATGTCCGACCCCAACAATATTTTGGAAATCGATAACCTTCATTCCTATTTCTTTACAGAACAGGGTGTTGTAAAGGCTGTTAACGGCGTTTCCTTTGATATTCCCAAAAAAGCGACCGTGGGTGTTGTTGGTGAATCGGGCTGCGGTAAATCTGTTACAAGTATGTCGGTTATGCGTCTTTTGCAGGGCCCTGCAGGTCAGATTTATTCGGGCAGTATCCGTTTTAACGCAAAGGAGGCTTCAGGCGAGGAAAAGATTTATGATATCGCCAGAATGCCTATCCGTGATATCCATAAGATTCGCGGAAACCAAATTGCAATGATTTTCCAAGAGCCTATGACCTCTTTGAACCCTGTGTTCACAATAGGTCAGCAGCTTGACGAGGTTACATTTATTCATAAGCCCGATGCGACCAAAGAGGACGCAAAGGCGAAATCTATGGAAATGCTTAACCTTGTTGGTATCGCCGCCCCCGACCGTGTTTATAACGCGTTCCCCCATGAGAAGACGGGTCGTAGCCATGTCGTTCTGTGAGGCAAGGAGGGGTTCC
>JAZSFY010000165.1:0-4853 GCA_045532415.1 Eubacteriales bacterium
CACGCCCCGGCAAAAAGACAAAAATCGGTCAAAAAATCATCTATTCAGATGAGCTTTCGGGAACAGTTGTTGATGTTCTCGAGGGCGGCATCCGTGTTATAAAATTTGAATATGAAGGCGTTTTCAACGAAATTCTTGATAGAGTGGGAATAATGCCCCTGCCTCCTTATATTACCGAAAAGTTGCAGGATAAAAACCGCTATCAAACGGTTTATGCAAAAAACGACGGAAGTGCGGCTGCGCCAACGGCAGGCTTGCATTTCACTCCCGAGCTTTTGAAGAAAGCAGAGGAAAAGGGTGTTGAAATAGTCCGTGTTCTTCTTCATGTAGGGTTGGGAACCTTCCGTCCTGTTAAAGAGGACGACCTTTCGGCTCATATTATGCATTCCGAATATATAAAGGTAACTCAGGAAGCAGCCGACAGAATTAATGCGGTTCACCAAAGAGGCGGCAGAGTTATTGCAGTAGGCACTACAAGTGTACGTACTCTTGAATCTGCAACAGGCGATGACGGCATTGTTAAGCCATACGAGGGCGACACATCAATATTTATTCATCCCGGTGTTAAATTCAAATGCGTTGATGCAATGATAACCAATTTTCATTTGCCCGAAAGCACTCTTATAATGTTAGTTTGCGCTTTTGCAGGGTATGATAATACAATGAACGCTTATAAGGATGCTGTCGAGCAGAAATATAGATTCTTCTCATTTGGGGATGCTATGTTCATTTCATAGCCCCAAAAATTCGTTCCTCATTTTCGGCCCCCCGATAGTCGCTTCGCTCTCAACCGAAAACAAACGTTTTCGGTTGGCTTTGGATGCCCGTTCACTCTCGTCTCGCTCACCGCTCGCGGGCATCAGCGGTGTAAAAAACCACGCGCATGTCGCGGATTTTTACAATATTTTTATTGTATTTAATATCATATAAACTATCATTACCAATATAATATGGAAGTTTTTCTTGGAAATCAAAAAGAAAGGAGCAATAATATGCTTGAAATAAAAAATCTTTGTTTTTCTGCACAGGATAGCGCGGAAAAAATCGATATATTAAAGAATATAGATTTAAAAATCAAAAACGGCACTTTTTTGGTGCTTACAGGCCCTAACGGCGGCGGTAAATCCACCCTTGCCAAGGCAATATCAGGTATTGTTCAGCCTACAGGAGGTCAAATCCTTTGGAACGGAACAGATATTACCAATATGTCTATAACCGAAAGAGCAAGATTGGGCATAAGCTACGGTTTTCAACAGCCTCCCCGTTTTATCGGCATGAAGGTTAAAGACCTTCTTTCCCTTGCTTCAGGAGGAAAGAACCTTTCGAGAATAGATTGCTGTAATTATCTTAACAAGGTTGGTCTTTGCGCCGCCGACTATGTTGACCGCGAGGTTGACGCTTCCCTTTCGGGCGGTGAGGTCAAGAGAATCGAAATCGCGACTATCTTAGCCAGAGGAAGCGGCATTATGATTTTTGACGAGCCCGAAGCAGGCATCGACCTTTGGTCCTTTGCCAAGCTTACCGAAACCTTTAGCGAGCTTCACGAAAAATCCGATGCAACAATTATAATAATCTCTCACCAGGAACGCATAATCTCCCTTGCCGACGAAATTGCGATCCTTTCAAGCGGTCAAATCGCTGATATGGGCAAAAGAGATGAGATATTCCCCAAGCTTATTGCAAAGGGCGCAGGCGGATGCGAATATATGAGAAAGGGCAAATAATATGGAAAAGCTTGATTTTACTTTATTAAAGGAAATTGCCCTTATGGATTCTATTCCCACAGGGGCATACAATATCCGTAAAAACGGCGGTTCGGCAGGACGTTTTTCAACAGAAAACATTCGTATCGAAAACAAAACCGACAAATCGGGTATTGATATTAATATTAAAAGCGGTACCAAGGGCGAAACAGTCCACATTCCCGTTATAATTACCGAAAGCGGTCATCAAGAGGTCGTTTATAACGATTTCTTTATCGGCGACGATTGCGATGTTACCATAATGGCAGGCTGCGGAATCCATAATTGCGGAAGCGAAGCATCCAAGCATGACGGTGTTCACACATTTTACATCGGCAAAAATTCTATTGTTCGTTATGCAGAACGCCATTACGGCGACGGTGACGGCAACGGCGAAAGAATCATGAACCCCGAAACCGTTGTTTATGTGGGTGAAGGCTCCACTGTTCAAATGGACACTGTACAAATTAAGGGTATTGATTCTACCGCAAGAAAAACAAAAATCATCGTTAAAAAAGACGGTAATGCAATTATTAACGAAAAGCTTTTGACACATGGAAAGCAATTCGCAGAATCTGACATGGACCTTGTTCTTGAGGGCGAAAACGCCAACGGCAGAATCATTTCCCGTTCGGTTGCTCAGGACGAATCCAAGCAGGTTTTCCGTCCCAATGTTATCGGAAGATCGAAATGCTTTGGTCACATCCGTTGCGACTCTATCCTTATGGGCAGCGCGGTTATAAGCTCGGTTCCTGCTGTTGTGGCAGAGCATACCGAGGCAAATTTGGTTCACGAGGCGGCTATCGGCAGAATCGCAGGGGACCAATTAATAAAGCTTATGACATTAGGCTTGACCGAGGAAGAAGCAGAGGAAAAGATACTTCAAGGCTTCCTTGGAGAATAAAATATAAAACACATCCCCGAACAAAATTTTCGGGGATGATTTTTGCAAAGCTGTTATATTTTTCTCTGTTTTCGATATAATTAAACGAGGTATAAAAATGAACTGGGATATTTCTTTCTTCTTAAACAGCATACTTTTAGGCGTTGGCTTGGCTATGGATGCCTTTTCGGTTTCCTTGGCAAACGGCTTGAACGAGCCTAAAATGAAAACAGGCAGAATGAGCCTTATTGCAGGGGTCTTTGCCTTTTTCCAGTTTGCTATGCCCATGATAGGCTGGGTGTGTATTCACACAATGGTACAGCATTTTCAAGCCTTTGAGAAGTATATTCCCATAATCGCTCTTGCCCTGCTGACCTTCATAGGCGGAAAGATGCTTTATGAAGGCATAAAGGGTGATGACGGCGAATGCGAAAAGCCTGCTGTTTGCTTTACTGCCTTATTAGTTCAAGGCGTCGCAACCTCTATTGATGCCCTTTCGGTAGGGTTCACTATTGCAAGCTATGACACGGCAATGGCGTTGGTCTGCTGTTTACTTATTGCCGTTGTAACCTTCTTTATCTGTATGGGCGGCTTGGCTTTGGGCAAGAAGTTCGGCACCAAGCTTGCAGGAAAAGCAGGTATTTTAGGCGGTGTAATACTTATTCTAATCGGTATTGAAATATTTGTTACAAGCTTGTTCTAAGCTTTAGGTCTGTCCCATAGGCAGACCTTTTTTCAACCCTAAGTTGATTTTTAGAAGAATATACGTTGCTTGCATTTAGATAGAATTACCCATATAATAAAGATGCTGCAGCAATTAAATCACAGGAGGAACAACAATGACTTTCGGTGAAATTTTTAAAGAAAATCGAAAAAGGCTTTCGCTAACCCAAGAAGAAATTGCATTAAGACTTATGGTAACGCCTCAGGCTGTTTCTAAATGGGAAACAAACCAAGGCACCCCCGATATATCCCTTTTGATTCCAATTTCCGAAGAATTTGACATAACAGTTGACGAGCTTTTAGGCAAATCCAAGAAAAGCGTTGGTGAAATCAAGGACGAGCTTGACGAATTAAGAGGCAGTGACAACAAAGATATTGAGAAATACAGACATCTGCAAAAAATGCTAAAATCAAATCCTACAAACACAGATATTCTTTTGTCCTTGCTGGGAACATCGGTTGAAATATTAAAAAATCAGAATCAGATTTCCGATACAGAAAAGGCAGACCTTGTAAAGGATGCCGAGATATATGCGAAGGTTTTAATCGAAAGAGCAGATCGAAGGGGCTGGGACAAGCATGGGTATGGCTTGCTTTCTCAGATTTATATGTATACAGAGGATTATAAACGGGCAAGCAACGCTATCGAAAACCTACCTTGGACGAAATTTAACCGCTACCGCAGCAGAGGCGACCTTGCTTTTATTCAAAATGATTATGAAACCGCAAGAACCCAATATGGCTACTCTATGCAAAATACCCTGTCATGGATGTTTTACGAATTAAGACAGCTTTATATAACATACAGTAAAACCGACG
This sequence comes from Eubacteriales bacterium, assembly GCA_045532415.1. Lineage (GTDB taxonomy): Bacteria > Bacillota > Clostridia > Oscillospirales > CAG-382 > Coliplasma. The sequence goes on from JAZSFY010000165.1 coordinate 4,168, forward strand.
TATACAAAGGAAAGCTGTATTTAGATGCAATGTATAAGCTTCACAAGGCTTTTTTTGACAGCAAAACCGAGATTATGTTCCTGTGGCAATTTTGCTTTGCCTGCATGGAATTGGCAATACATCATGCCTGCGGTTGTGATGACAGAGAAAAAGCCTTTGACTATTTGAATGAATATGCAGATGCAATAGAGTTTCAACGTCATTTCAAAGACAATAATCTACCCTTGGAATCCAAGGTGTTTCCCCAATGCGCGAACTATTCGGTTGACTTCAGCTCTGAATATATTAAGCGCACATTTGCCAGAAAAGGTCTTGACCCTATCCGCCAAGACGAACGGTTTAAGACGATTCTGAACCGCTTGAAAATTGAAGTCCTATAATTTAACGAGGGACGGAAAAACCGTCCCTTTTAAAATTTATATCAAAACCTTTAAGACTATTGACAAACAGATAAAATTGTGATATATTATATTTCACGGCCCGTTAGTCAAGTGGCCAAGACGTCGCCCTCTCACGGCGAAGGCAGGGGTTCGACTCCCCTACGGGTCACCACGAAATAGAAATCCGAATTTTATGTTCGGATTTCTTTTTTATTTATTTTTATCCTTGACGTCCTTATTTTATTATGATACACTGCCTACGAAGACTGTACTGCTACCCGCCTCGGGCGTATTGGCAAGGGCTCG
>JAZSFY010000298.1:0-3170 GCA_045532415.1 Eubacteriales bacterium
ATGGCTACGACCCGACTTGCAACAGCGACGACGACGGCAACGGCGACGGCGACGGAAAAGGCGACGACGACGGCGACGGAAACGGTACCGGTAACGGAAACGGTAACGGTAACGGAAACGGCAACGGAAACGGTAACGGCAAAGGCAAAGGAAAAGGAAAAAGCAAGGGAAAAAAGGAAATAACCAAGAAAGACCTTAAAAGCCTCGTTGCTTCCATAAAGCAGGATATTGAAAATAATAAGGAAAAGTACGGCGAGCTTAAAGAATCCGACAAAACCGAAGAAAACAAAGAATTTTCATTTGACGACCATTCCTTCTGGCGCGGTGACGATGAAATTCAATCGTTACGTCAAACCTGGGAAGCCCGAATTATCAATACGGCAGAGGCGTTGTTTTCGGGAGAAGGAGGAAGCGGCAGAGGAACCGTTCCAAAGGCTGCAGAAAGAATTATTACCGAGCTAAAGAATCCTATTATAGATTGGCGAACGGTTCTTAATGATTTCGTTCAAGAGGAAATAACCGATTATTCCTTTGCACCGCCCGATAAGCGAATGGAGGATTGTCCATTCTTCCTGCCCGACTTTAATGAAAAAGATGAAAACGTCAAGGATATTTTGTTTATGGTGGATACCTCGGGCTCTATGAGTGATAATGACATAACCGAATGCTACAGCGAAATCTATGGAGCTATACAGCAGTTCAACGGAAAATTACAGGGTAAATTGGGATTTTTCGATGCTGTTGTAGTAGAGCCAATTGCCTTTGAGGACGAGGAGGAATTTAAGATAATCCGTCCAAAGGGCGGAGGCGGAACCTCGTTTGACATTATATTCCAATATGTAAACCAACAGATGCAGGATGAGCCCCCCGTAAGCATTGTAATCCTCACCGACGGATATGCGCCTTTCCCTGACGAGAAGGACGCCAACGGTATTCCGGTTTTGTGGATTATTAATAATAAAAATGCAAATCCCCCTTGGGGCAAGGTTGCAAGGCTGTTGAAAAAATAGGTACCCAAAACGGTACATTGGCCGGTGTAAATTATTTATATCAATAAAAAGGAGAAAAGGAAAAATGAACGAACTTAAACGAATGAAGGAGCTTATTACAACAATCAAGGAGGCAGACGTTGCCTATTTTCAAAAGGACGAGCCCATAATGAGCGACCTTGAATATGATAAGCTTGTTTTGGAATTGAAAATGCTGGAGCGTTCTACGGGAGTTCGTTTTTCCGATTCTCCCGTAGGCACAGTTCCCTCTGATGCAAAGGAGGGCTTGAAAACCGTAAAGCATTCCAAGCCCATGCTTTCCTGCGAAAAGACAAAGGAGATTGACGATGTTATTTTCTTTGCAGGCGAAAAAGAGATTGTGCTTTCTTGGAAAATGGACGGGCTGACCCTTGTTTTAAGATATGAAAAGGGCAGGCTTATTCAAGCGATAACCCGTGGCAAGGACGGTCTTGTAGGTGAGGATGTAACCCATAACGTAAAGCATTTCCGTAATATTCCCCATGCCGTTCCCTGCAAGGAAAGCTTTGAGGTCAGAGGCGAGGGTGTTGTTTCCTGGAAGGATTTCGAGATTCTTTCAAAGCTGTCAAAGGGCTCTACCCACCCTCGAAATATCGCTTCGGGCGCCGTAAGAAGCCTAAAGCCCGACCTTGCAAAATTAACTCATCTGGATTTCTTTGCCTTTGAGCTTATAAAAAAGCATGGGCCGAGAACAAAAATAAGCCAGCTTGCGTTTTTAAAGGAAAACAATTTTGATATTGTAGGCTGTATGCTGGTAAACAACGAAGAAAACCCCGATGTCCGCTATGCCATAAATACAATGCTGCCCAAAAACTATGCCTACCCCGTAGACGGAATTATTGCCGAATATAATGATATTGCCTACGGCAAATCCTTAGGGGCTACCGCACACCACGAAAAAAGAATGCTTGCCCTGAAATGGAAGGACGAAATAAAGGAAACCTTCTTTCGCGGAGTGGAATTGGCAACCACACGTACAGGCGATGTTAGCATTATCGGACTTTTCGACGAGGTTGTTCTCGACGGAACAAGGGTACACCGCGCCAATCTTCACAGCCTAAGCAATTTCGAGGAATTTCGCTTTGGCAAAGGGGATTTAATAAGAGTTTGCAAGGCAAATATGATAATTCCCCAAATTGTGGAAAACCGAATGCTAAGCGGCGGATATCCTTTGCCGAAAATTTGCCCAAGCTGCGGCGAGCCCTTGACGGTGAGAGTAAACTCCGCAGGAACAAAAATGCTTCATTGTCCCAACGAGGATTGTATTGCAAGAAATTCAAAGCGCATTGCCCGTTTTTGCGATAGCGAGGCAATGAATATCAAAGGGCTTTCGTCATCTACTATCGAAGACTTAATGTCCTATGGCTGGATTAAAAATTTCAAGGACCTCTATCATTTGGACATTCACAGAGAGGAAATAATCAACACCCCGAAATTTGACGTGGACCTATATAATTTGATTTGGGATGCAATCCAAAAAAGCAGACACTGCCACATGCATCAATTCTTGGTTGGGCTGGGTATTCCGTTAATAGGGCCCGAGGCGGCAAGGATACTTCATCAGTATTATTACGGAAGCATGGTTGATTTTGAAAGAGCGATTATAGATAATTTTCAGTTTTCTCATATCGACGGCATTTCTCCGGCAATCGAAAGAGCTATTTATAATTGGTATGACAATCAAGAAAATCAAAACACCCTTCATTCCTTATTGGCGGAGTTGAATTTCAAAACCCAAAGCAAATCCTTTTTCGATAAATCCAATCCCTTTTACGACACCTCTGTGGTTGTTACAGGTACATTTGAAAATTTCACTCGGGAGGGTATTGTGGAATTTCTCACCGCCTTGGGCGCAAGGGTTTGCGATACTGTGGAAAAAGGCGTCGATTTTCTTATTTACGGCGCTCTCCCCGGTACAAAAAAGGTTGGACTTGCCATGCAGAATAACGTAAGCATGCTTTCCGAAGCCAAATTCGCCGAAATGCTCCTCGCCAAAACCGAAAAATAAATGTTATATAGAGGAGTAAATATTTTAAATTAATGGCTTTTTTCATAGCAAAAAGCTACCTCACCTTTTACCTATTACCTTTTACTTAAATGCAAAAAACAAGACAGTCAAAAAGGAGACACTTCGTAAAGAAG
>JAZSFY010000267.1:0-1780 GCA_045532415.1 Eubacteriales bacterium
TGGTTGGTAAGGTTAGTCCCGAAGGCGACAAGCTTATAGTTCAGGCTTCCGACCTTATTGCCAACAAGCAGATTAAGATCGACGCAGACCTTGTTGTTCTTGCGGCTGCAATTGAACCCGATAAGTCTGCACGTCCTCTTGCTACAATGCTTACCGCAAGCATGGACACCAACGACTTCTTTACCGAAGCTCACCCAAAGCTCCGTCCCGTAGAAAGCCCCACAGCAGGCGTGTTCCTTTCCGGTTGCTGCCAGGGTCCCAAGGATATTCCCGAAACCGTTTCTCAGGCAGGCGCGGCTGCAGGCAAGGTTATCGGCTTGTTGGCTAAGGATAAGCTTACAGGTAACCCCTGCGTTGCAAGCTCCAATGAAATGATGTGTAACGGCTGTTCCAGCTGTGAAAGAGTATGTCCTTACGGCGCTATCACCTATGAAGACAAGGAATTCCGTATGCCCGACAGAACCACTTTGGTTCGCCGTATCGCTAAGGTTAACCCTGCGGTTTGCCAAGGCTGCGGATGCTGTACAGTTGCTTGTCCTTCCGGTGCTATGGACCTTAAGGGATTTGCTAACAGCCAGATTATTGCGGAGGTGGATGCAATATGCAAGTAAAAGAATACAAGCCCTTGATTGTGGCGTTCTGTTGCAACTGGTGTTCTTATGCCGGTGCTGACCTTGCAGGTAACAACCGTTTGAACTATCCCGCAGAGGTTAAGATCATTCGTGTTCCCTGCTCATGCAGAGTTAATCCTATGTTTATTCTTCGCGCATTCCAGCGCGGTGCCGACGGTGTTATTCTTTGTGGCTGCCATCCCGGTGACTGTCACTACACCTCCGGTAACTATTATACACGCCGCAGAATGGCTATGCTCTTCTCTATGCTCGATTACCTCGGCATTGAAAGAGAAAGAACCAGAGTTGAATGGGTTTCCGCGGCAGAAGGCGCTAAGTTCGCCGCTACTATGAATGATTTCGTCGAAAAGGTTGTTGCTCTCGGCGAAAACAAGAGATTGGAGGATTTGAGATGCAAAAAATAATGCGTGATGTATTAGTTGAAAAGGCTGTCTCCCTCCTTGAAAACGGTACTGTTCAAAACGTTCTCGGTTGGAGAAAGGGTGAATTTGATTATGATATCACACCTGCTGTTTTCTCTACTGCTGACGATATTAAAGAAAACTTTGTTTGGAACGATTTCTGCGGTGCAAACTTCTCTAAGTATTTGATTTTGAAGACCCGCAAGATGGAAGGCAAGTTCCTTGTATTCCTCAAGCCCTGCGATACCTACAGCTTCAACCAGCTTCTCACCGAGCATCGCTTCGACAGAGAAAGAGTTTATGCTGTTGGTGTTCCCTGCGAAGGCATGGTTGACATCGATAAGATTAAGGAAATCTCCGGCGACGGTATTTCTTCTATCGAATGCGGCGAAAAAATCGTTGTTAACACAATCTACAACGATGCTCCCATTGAAATCGATGCTAAAGACGTTCTTGAAGGACGTTGCCTCTCCTGCAAGAGCAAGAAGCATGTTGCATACGACGAGCTTCTCGGCGACGAAGGCGAGGTTATCGAATCCAACAGATTCGACGAGGTTGCAAAGCTTGAAGCTATGACACCTGATGAAAGATTTGCTTTCTGGCAGAATGAGCTTTCCAAGTGTATCAGATGTAACGCCTGCCGTGACATCTGCCCTGCTTGTACCTGCGAGGTTTGTGTATTCAACAACCCCAATTCCGGTGTTGAAAACAAGGCAGCTGCAAACAGCTTTGAAGAAAAAATGTTCC
>JAZSFY010000005.1:0-4865 GCA_045532415.1 Eubacteriales bacterium
CATCGATAACCTTGCGGTTTTCCACATAAGAGAAGGAAACATTTCTGAATTCAACTGCGCCCTTATTTTCCTTGGGAATAACAGGGCTTTCGCTTTCTCTTACATCGGGCTTTGCGTCTCTTATTTCAAAAAGACGCTGGATAGCATTAAGAGTTTCGCTCCACCAGTTGGAAACATCAGCCAATTGCTCGATAGGGCCGTATATCAAGGAAAAATAGGCAACAAACGCCATTAATCTACCATAGGTCATATCCCCCGTGCCGTTCATTACCTGCCAGCCGCCCACAGCCCAAACAACATAAGAGCCGATACGAAGGAGATAATTCAAATAAGGGAACCACCTTGCGCTGAATCTTTGGATATCGTTCATTGCATAAGCGGCAGCGCGGTTGCGCTTATCAAATCTATCAAGCTCCTCATCCTCACGGGAAAAGGATTTAACAACTCTCATGCCGTTCAAAACATCGGAAACAAGGCTTTGGAATGACCTTCTCTTAGAGAAATTCTTGGCGTGCATTTTTCCGAATGCGCGGAAAAACAATCTAAATGCAAGAAAGAACAGAGGAACAGTTATAAATGTATACAGCGCCAAGGTCAAATTATCCTTGACCATAACCCCTGCGATTACCACAAGCTGAACAACATTTAAAATCAAATAAGGAAATCCGTCGCAGAAAAACCAATAAAGGGTTAGGCTGTCGCCGTTTACCTGTGTCATAAGACCGCCTGTCTGTCGGTTTGTAAAAAAGCCTAAGGAAAGGTTGCTTATGGTATTGAATATCATCTTTTTCAAATCATAGGTAACATTAGCGGCAACAGTCGAGCTGATTGCACCCGAAATAAGGTTTACACACAAGGACAAAAACCTTACTGCCACGATAAGCAAAACCACTCTTAGCACATCAGCCGAGGTAGAATCGGCATTTGCCAAAACCTCGTCATAGAGAACCTCGTTTGCTATGTAAGGGGTTATAACCCCCAAGCCTGCAATCAAGGCAAACGCCAAAAGCACCATAAGCACCGAGCGTTTATATCTGAAAAACAGAGTTGCAAGCCTTTTTACAAGCTTTGCCGTATCGGCGCAATTAGGGCAAACCTTTAATTCCCCGTCGGGATAACGCTTTCCGCATTTGGGGCAAACATGATTTTCATAGCTCTCGGAAAGATACAACTCCTCCTCAAGGCATCCCTTTTTCTTTAAATCACCAACCGCGCGGCAAAAAACAGCGGCACCATGCTTGCAGGCAGACGTGAAATTAAACAAAAGCTTCCATTCGCCCTTTTCCTGAGCAACAACTCTACCCGTGGAAATAAGCTGTTCTGCCTTTGGCTCGGATATCTCCTTTAAATCGAATCTTTCGAAGCGCGAAACCCTAAATTCCTCGTTTCTTACAGGCTCGCCTGTTGGAGTTTTACCCCCTGAGCTAAATATCATCAAGCCCTCGGCAACAACAAAACCCTCGGTACACAAAAGCACAAAGCAATCGCCTCTGCTTCCGTCTGACCGAAGGTCTGAACGCAACGCCACAAGGACATCATCGCTATTGACGCCCTCATGTGCAAAATATTTTAATACCGAATCGGGTATTTTATCTACAAAAACCGTTTTCAAGTTAACACCTTTATCCTTTTTCAAACCCGAAAAACATATATTCCTTTACGACTGAATATTCTACACCTTATACTATTAAAAATCAAGTATTTTTTAAAGAGCGATGCAGGTAAAAACATAATGTTACATTTTTCCGCGCGAACACACATTAAGGTTATATGACCATTGAGCCTTGGCGGATATCACGCCTTATCATTTCCCGATTAATTGTATTCATAACCGTCTTTTTGTCGCCGCTCCATTTAGGCTCAACAAGAAACGCCTTTGGCGCATCCCCTGTTATACGGTGAATTACCACATTTTCGGGGATTCTTTGTATACATTCAAAAAGTATATCCATATATTCCTCAAGGCTCATCACCCCGAATTTGCCCAAGCGGTAATCTTCGCAAAGGTCGGTTCCCTCCAAAACATGAAGAAGCTGAAGCTTTATGCCGTCGGTGCCTGTCTTTACCGCAAAATCAACCGTTGCCGTCATATCCGCCCTTGTTTCATTGGGCAGACCTAAAATAACATGGGTTATAACCTGAATATTACGTTTTCTCAAATTGCAAACAGCTTTTTCATAAACCTCATTTTCATAGCAACGTCTTATATATTCAACGGTTTCTCTTTTAGAGGTTTGAAGCCCCAATTCAACCCAAACAGGCTTGATTTTATTCAAATCCTCAAGCATTTTCAAAATATCGTCGCCCAAACAATCGGGACGTGTTCCTATTGAAATCGCAACAATATCCTCATGCTCCATAACCTCTTTGAAAATAGGCTCCAGATAGCTGACGGGAGCATAGGTATTTGTAAAGCTTTGGAAATAGGCTATAAATTTATTCGCCTTGGTTTTGCCGATAACCCTTTCCTTTGCTTTTTGGAGCTTTTCGGAAATATTCCCATTTGCCGCCGCAAAATGAGAGCTTCCCTCATGGCAGAAAATACATCCGCGTGTATCAAGGGTTCCGTCGCGGTTAGGGCAGGTTGTACCAATATCCAGGGACAATTTATAAACCTTTTCCCCAAAGGTATTTTTCAAATACTCATTCAAAGAATAGTATCTGCCGTTCATTCCTATTCTCCGTCTACCATATCGCCAAAGCGCTTTGCCGCTTTCGCCATATCGCAAAGAGCATCAAAAACATTATCGGCATTTTTATCCGCCAAATAGTTAACCGCTTCAAGAGTTATATATCCCGAATAATTATTGCGCTTCAACGCCTTGGCAATAGGCCCGAAATCGATTTTCATGGAAAAGGGTATCTGGTGGGAATCATGCTCAAAATCGTTATCGTGAACATGAAGAGCTTGGAGATAAGGACCCAATGTATCAATAATTTCCACCGAGCTTGTGTTCAGCCCTCTCATTTCCGCATGGCCCAAATCAAGGCAAGCCACAAAATAATCGTCCTTTACAGCCTCCATGTGCGCCAAGAAATCCTTGCCGTCAGAGCAGGCAGCAGGAACTGTTCCCACATCACGCTTCCATGACCACATATTTTCCGAAGCAATCTTTACATTATGCTGTTTTGCAAAAGGAAGCAGATTTAAAAACATCTCTGCATTTTCCTCTGCCGACTTGAAATTATCGGGATGTATAACGCAGATTTCGCCTCCTGCCTCTGCAGTACATTCGATTGCACGGTAAAAGCAATCGCTTACCTCCTTACAATAAGTAGGATAGGGCGCATGGGACTGATTGCAGATTATGCCGTTATCAAGCCCAACCTGCTTCATTCTTCTTGCCAATTTCAAATAATCGGTGCCTGCCAAAGGGTCATCGGTAGGCAAAGCGACCTTATTCTGCCAATCGTAGTTAACCATGGCAAGCATAGAAAAATCCCAGGCATCAAAGCCTGCCTTTGCTATATATTCAACCGCCTTTTCATAACCTACATATTTAACGGTAGACCTTGTTTCGGTAGAAATTTTCATAATTCACCTCTCAAAAGGGATTTTTTATTATTTTATCAAACCTTAATTATATAGTCAAGAATATTTTCCTGTTAAGACATTTTTCACGTTAATTTATTAAAGTTGTAAAACACTATTGCATTTTCGGAAAAAGTATGATATAATCACTTGAATTTTTCGTTTTGAAAGTGAGGTTTTCATTTTGAATTGGGAGCTTATCGCCCTTATAGTTTATTTTGCTGTTATGCTTGGAATCGGTGTAACCTTCTTCCTCCGTTCTAAAAGCATAACCGACAAGGACTATTTCCTTGGAGGACGCTCTATGGGTCCTTGGGTAACCGCTATGAGTGCTCAGGCATCGGATATGAGCGCTTGGCTTTTGATGGGATTGCCCGGAAGCATTCTCGCCTTTGGTCTTGGTCAGGCTTGGATTGGTATCGGCTTGGCTTTGGGTACCGCCCTTAACTGGATACTGGTTGCACGTCGCTTGCGCCGTTTTTCTCAAGCCGCTAATGACTCTATCACACTTCCCCAATATCTCTCCAACCGTTTTGCCACAAAGAGCAAAACTCTCCAGGTTGTTTGTGCAATCGTATTCCTCGTTTGCTTCACACTTTATGTTGCTTCTGCATTCGTTGCAGGCGCAAACGTTTTCACCTCGATGTTTAACATTGAAAAAGAAACTGCAATGCTCATTTTTGCTGCTATTCTTATTATCTATACCTTCCTTGGCGGCTATAAGGCAGTTTGCTGGACCGACTTTTTCCAAGGCATGCTTATGATTGTTGCAGTTTTGGCTGTTCCGATCATCATTGTTGCTACAAAGGATCTTGACTATTCTGTTCTTGATACTGCTGTTACCTCCGCAAAGGACGGCACAGTTTACAACTTCATTGGCGATTTGTTCTCGGCTCCTGCCACAGAAATCGCAAGCGGCTTGGCATGGGGCTTGGGCTACTTCGGTATGCCTCACATCCTCGTTCGCTTCATGGCTATCGAAAAGCCTTCTATGGTAAAGAAATCCTCTATTGTTGCAATAGTTTGGGTTGTTCTTGCTCTTGTTTCGGTAATTTTCATTGCAATCTTCGGCAGAATCCTTATCGGCAGCGAGCTTCTTGTTAACGATGCTCAAAGTATGGTATTCGTTGAGCTTGCAAGGGATTTGTTCCCCGCATTTATCGCAGGTATTCTCCTTTCGGCAATTATCGCCGCTTCTATGTCTACTGCAGACAGCCAGCTTTTGGTTGCTTCTTCTTCCTTTACATCGGATATTTACAAGCCTATCATCCGTAAAAATGCATCCGACAAGGAAACTCTTTGGGTAGGCAGAGCTGTTGTTTTGGTTGTTGCT
>JAZSFY010000353.1:0-2352 GCA_045532415.1 Eubacteriales bacterium
AACGAATGCAGCAGTCAAAGTGCTGTGTCTTACCGCTTGACGATATCCCAATATCAACGCTATTCAGTATACCATATTATACCGTGATTGTCAAGTTAAAGATTCGATATAAATCAAAACTTAACTGAAAAACCGCGAAAACAACGTTTCGCGGTTTTTCTTTGCTCCATCGGAGAATCGAACTCCGGACACCATGATTAAAAGTCATGTGCTCTACCGGCTGAGCTAATGGATCGTATCTGCAACCGCCCGAATAGAATACCAAAAAATATCCAGATTGTCAATAGCAATTTCGATATTTTTCAAATATTTTTCACCGTTTTTTTGTTAATTATCCCTTTTCACAACAAAACTCTAAAAAACAGGCTATGAAACATCAGCTCCATAGCCTGCTCGCAAATTAATTAATAAAATCTGAAATTCGCAATAACCTTGCCCAATACAACAACTTCCCTGCTGTAAATAGGCTCCATTGTGTGGTTTGCAGGCTGAAGCCTGATTCTTCCGTTATCGCGGTAAAATTTCTTTACGGTTGCTTCATCATCAATCATAGCAACAACAATTTCTCCATCATCGGCATATTGTCTGCTTTCAACAACAACGATGTCACCGTCAAGAATACCCGCTTCAATCATGCTTTCGCCCATAACACGCAAGGCAAACAAATTAGCCTTGCCCCTTGCCATGGTGGCAGGAAAATCTACATAACCGTCATAATTCTGCACCGCAAGAATCGGAACGCCCGCAGTAACCTTACCCAATATCGGCACTCTTTTCATAATACCGGTTTCGTTATCTGCATTGCCCTCTACGCTTAATGCTCGGCTCTTGCCTGAGGATTTACGAATATATCCCTTTGTTTCAAGTTTACGTAAATATTCATGAACCGATGAGGTGGATTTAATTCCTGTTGCGGCGCAAATATCTCTTACTGTGGGAGCATATCTATTCTTTTTTAAACATTCGTTTATATATTCATAAACAGCTTTTTCCTTGGGAGTTAATTCAACCATTATGTTCGCTCCTTTCAGTTTCACGTTTATTTAGCGCCAGCATCAAAAGCTCCTTTGCTCTTGAATGCTTACCCGAAAGATACAAATAACCGTAAAGGCATTCCAATCCTGTTGCCCGACGGTATTCAACCGCCTCGGCACTTTTGGAATGGTGAGTGTTTCTTGCGTTTCTACCATGCTTATAAAACCATAGTTCTGTTTCGTCAAGCTCAGGCATCATTATACCGATAAGCTCACTTTGTGAAACAGCAGTTATGATAGCCTTTATGCTTTCATTTAACCGAGAAACAACACAATCCCCATCGCCTATCATATATTCTCTCGCGATAGTTTCATAAAACGAATCGCCCATATATGCCAAAACCAACGGGTTATAATTGCGTTTTATATATTCTGTGCTTTTTTCCATTTAACACCTTGGGGAGTATCCTCGAGAATAATACCCTTTTCGCGCAATTCGTTACGTATAGCGTCGGCCTCAGCATAATTTTTTGCTTTTTTAGCCGCAGTACGCTTTGCAATCATTTCCTCGATATATGCAGTATCCTCGTCCGCTTCATCCTTTCCAAAGCCGAGGAGCTCGCAAAGAGGAATATAAATTCTCTCAAGAGCAGACATATATTCGGAAGAAATACCATTAGCAATAGTGATATTAATATCTCTTGTCATTTCAAACAAGTAACCGATTGCGTCAGCGGTATTAAGATCGTCCTCCATTGCCTCGATAAAGCTAGCCTGCTTTGCTTCAAGGAAAGCAATGCTTTCTTTTTCGCGGTCGCTAAGCTCGGTGCCGAGATTTTTAGATGCAAATTCAATATTACCCAAGCAGTTATCAAGTCTTTCTACAGCAGCAGAAGCCTGAGAAAGAATATCATCACTATAATTAATAGGGCTTCTGTAATGAGAAGAAAGCAAGAAGAAGCGCACTGCCTTATATCCATATTTGCCTGCAGCGTCACGAACAAGGAAGAAGTTCCCTGCAGATTTACTCATCTTCTTGTTGTCTACATTAATATGGCCATTATGGAGCCAGAATCTAGCCAATGTGCATCCTGTTGCACATTCGCTTTGGGCGATTTCGTTTTCGTGGTGAGGGAATATCAAATCCACACCGCCGCCATGAATATCAATTTCGGTTCCGAGATACTTATTTACCATAGCCGAGCATTCTATATGCCAACCGGGTCTGCCCTCGCCCCACGGAGAAGGCCAAGAAATCTCGCTTTCCTCTTTTTTACCCTTCCAAAGAGCAAAGTCGAAGGGGTGCTTTTTAATTTCATTAACGAAGTCGGATCGTAGCCATGTCGTTCTGTGAGCCAAGGAGTTGTTCCTGAGTATT
>JAZSFY010000225.1:0-11649 GCA_045532415.1 Eubacteriales bacterium
GGAACAAGGTCAGTACATAGACTTTTACGACACTCAATATCCCGTGGGTTGCGGAATTGAAGAAGTTACCTATACAACCTCCGATGAAAATGTTGTCCGTTTAGACGGACAAACAGGATACGCCGTCGGAGCAGGCGAAGCAACCATTACGGTACGCAACGAAAGCGGCCATACTGATTCTATTACCGTAACGGTTTTGCCGATTTCAACCCTTTTGGAGAATACCACGCAAACCCTTAATTGCAATGCCTCGGAAGGCTATGCTCAGGAAAAATATCAGTTTGTTCCTGAAGAATCGGGCGTTTATCGCTTTGAATCCTTCAATATAATAGGCGATTGGGATCCTAAGATAACATTGAGCGACACATATAATACGCTTCGCTACAATGAAAACATTGGCGATGACCCGAATTTCTTGTTGGTTCACGAGCTTGTCGCAGGCGAGCCATATTACCTCGAAATCGAAGTCGATAGTATTGACCAATCCTCGGACGGCTCGATAGATTTTAAGGTTACAAAGGTTGACGAATCGGAATTTCCTGTTCTTGAACCTAACAGCTCCACAGATGTAATTGTTGATATAGCTGCTCTTAATAAGTATTTCATATTCATTCCTTCCGTCGGCGGTATGTATTCGATCTTTTCCACACATGAGGAAGGCGGAATTGACACCAAGTTGGAAGTGTTTGATGCTAATTGGGAAATGTGTTATAGCAATGATGACGGCGGCGGCGACAGCAACTACCTCCTTGAGGAAGAGTTTGCAGCAGGCAGTATATATTATATTAAATCCTTCCTATACAGCTGCGACGAAATCGGAACTCACACTATAAATATTGACTTGCTCAGTGCTAATGCTATACAATCAACAACTGTTGAAGATGCGGAGATTATGGGTGATGAGATTAAAGCTCTTGGTACAACATTCACCCTTGACGGTATTGATGTAGTCGATTCTCCCGTGCTTTGCTTATTGGGTAATAGCGGATATGAGCTTTACAGAGAGCTTTCGTTTGATGACGATGGAAATGTAAGCTACGATTTCAGTAGTGCTGATTTTGCTGACGGTGTTAATATCAAAACCTTTGCATTTGGCGTATGCGTTGATGGAAAATGGTATTACAGCAACCAATTTACCGTTTCTTACGCAATCTCCTTCAGCGTAACATTTGATGCAAACGGCGGTATCGGTACAATGGAGGGCGCAGACGTAATTAGCGGAGGCGAATATATACTTCCCGAAAACAGCTTCACCGCACCTGCAGGCATGAGGTTTAAGGCTTGGAGCATTGACGGTGTCGAAAAGGCTGTTGGCGACGTTGTGAAAATTGTTGCAGATACTACCGTAATTGCAGTTTGGGAGGATATTATCGGTGATATTAACGGCGATTATAAGATTTCTTCCATAGATTATTTCCTTTTAAAGCGCTCCTGCTTTAATCTCTATGATTTAAGTGAGGCTCAGGAACGCCGTGCAGACATAAACAATGACGGCACGGTTAACGCATCCGATTATATGCTTCTTAAATGTATTTGCTTGGGAACCTATACAATCGAATAAAATTCCTTTCATAAAAAAGCACCCCGAAAGCTTGAAACTTTTGGGGTGTATTTTTCTTTTATCCAAGCATAACGTCCAAAAGCATCATTACGGCAAAACCGAGGACGATACCCATTGTTGCGGAATAGGGCTGAGAGCCTTGGTTCCTTTGACATTCGGGAATTAATTCGTGAACAGCAACAAGAATCATTGCGCCTGCCGCAAACGAAAGGGCATAGGGCAGAATCGCTTCTACATAAACCACCAATAATGCCCCTAAAACACCTGCAATAGGCTCAACCATGCCTGATGCCTGCCCTAAAAAGAAGCTTCTTTTTCTCGAATAGCCCTCTCTCCTTAAAGGCACCGAAACAGCCGCACCCTCGGGGAAATTCTGCAATCCGATACCCACAGCAACCGAAACAGCGCCCATAAGCCCTTCGGTAGTATAACCGCTTTCCTTTAAAACTCCAAACGCCACTCCAACAGCCAACCCCTCGGGTATGTTATGCAGGGTGATAGACAGTATCAGCATAATTATGCGGTGTAATTGCTGATTGCTTTTTTCTTGGGCAATATCTGCCTTTTTTCTTGAAAAAGCCACAGCTTTGTCGGATAACCACATGAATATTGCTCCAAGCAAAAATCCAATGGTAGCCACAAGATATGCAGGCAAAGAGGATTCTGCCTCTGCGCGCTCGATTGCAGGCTGAAGCAATGACCAAAAGCTTGCAGCAATCATAACTCCCGAAGCGAACCCAAGCATTATATTAAGCCATTTTAAATTAGGCGATTTAAAAAATATAACAGTAGCTGCGCCTAAAGCGGTCACAAACCATGTTCCCAAGGTTGCCGCTAAAGCCATTATGACAAAATCGTCCATGACGCACCTCCTCAGTATCATTATATTTTTTGATGCCGTTTTGGTGCATGATTTGTCGAAAACAAGCCGATTGCCCTTGACGTAACAAGGGATTTTTGATACAATAGCTGTTAGTTTTGTAATAAGGAGTTCTTTATGGAAAGAGAACGTTTAGGCAGCCGACTTGGCTTTATATTGCTAAGTGCAGGCTGTGCCATCGGGGTAGGTAATGTTTGGAAATTTCCTTGGATGGTTGGTGAATACGGAGGCGGTGCCTTTGTTTTGGTATATCTGCTTTTTCTTTTTGTTTTGGGCTTGCCGGTTATGGTAATGGAGTTTTCCTTGGGCAGAGCCAGCCAAAGCAGTCCCGTAAGATTATATCAAAAGCTTCAGAAGCCTAACCAAAAATGGCATTATCAAGGCTATGCCGCATTGCTGGGTAACCTGCTTTTGATGATGTTTTACACATCGGTATCGGGCTGGATATTATATTATTTCGTCAGCTTCCTAAAGGGCGATATGACGAATATCACCAACGAAGCCTCGGAGGAGCTTTTTGGCAATATGCTTTCTTCTCCTGCAATTAACGTAGGATTTATGGCTATTGTTGTGGCTTTGGGATTTTTGATACTTTCCTTTGGATTGCAAAACGGTGTTGAAAGAGTTACGAAATATATGATGCTTGCTCTTTTGGCGCTTATGCTCATCCTTGCGGTAAACAGCTTTACCCTAGAAGGCGCAAAGGAAGGCTTGACCTTCTATTTAAAGCCCGATTTAAGCAAGATGAACGGGAACGTCATTGTAGGCGCAATGAACCAAGCCTTCTTTACATTAAGCCTCGGTATCGGATCAATGGCGATTTTCGGCAGTTATCTCGGCAAAGAAAGAACTCTTATGGGCGAATCGGTAAACATACTTTTCCTAGATACATTTGTTGCCATAGTTGCAGGCTTGATTATTTTTCCTGCCTGCTTCACCTTTGATGTAACTCCCGATTCGGGCCCCAGTCTTTTGTTTGTAACAATGGCAAAGGTGTTTAACAATATGGCAGGAGGCAGATGGTGGGGAACCTTGTTCTTCCTGTTTATGTTCTTTGCGGCAATGTCTACAATAATTGCGGTGTTCCAGAATATTCTTGCCTGTGTTCAGGAAATGACAGGCTGGAAGCGTGCGAAATCCTGCGCTGTTTGCGGAATATCCATTCTTTTGCTTTCGGTACCCTGTGCTTTGGGCTTTAATTTATGGTCGGATTTTAAGCCCTTTACATCAGGCTCCTCTATCCTTGACCTTGAGGACTTTATTGTTTCAAATTGCCTTCTTCCTTTGGGCTCCCTTTGTTATGTGCTTTTCTGTGTAAGCAAAAAGGGATGGGGCTTTGATAATTTCATGAACGAAGCCAATTCGGGCAGAGGCTTGAAGGTTCGAAAATGGATGAAGCCCTATATGACCTATGTTCTTCCTGTTATCATCATTGCTATATTTGTAATGGGAATATTGAACTATGAATTTTCCGACGGATTTACAATATTAGGCTGGCTTAAAAGCTTATAAAAAACAAAATCGGATGTGACTGCAAAAATCACATCCGATTATTTTTTATATAACCTTGGAAAGAAAATCCTTCAAGCGCTGATTCTTGGGATGATTAAAAATCTCGTCGGGAGTTCCCTGCTCGAGAATAATGCCTTCATCCATAAAGAACACGCGTGAGGCAACCTCTTTGGCAAAGCCCATTTCATGGGTTACGATAACCATTGTCATGCCTTCCTCGGCAACCAATTTAATCAAATCCAAAACCTCACCGACCATTTCGGGGTCTAACGCGCTGGTAGGCTCGTCAAAAAGCATTACCTTGGGATTCATAGCCAATGCGCGGACTATTGCAATTCTTTGCTTCTGTCCACCCGATAGGGTAGAGGGATAGGCGTCTGCCTTGTCCTCCAAGCCGATTCTTTTCAAAAGGCGCATTGCGTTTGCTTCGGCATCCTTTTTGATTTGAGCTTTATCTGTGGTTATTTCAACCCTGTTTTCCTTTTTGCCGAAACGGTTTTTCATTTTGGCTTTGCGAAGGTCGGAATTTGCGATGTGTATGGGAGCCATACATATATTTTCCAAAACGGTTTTGTTGTTAAACAAATTAAACTGCTGGAAAACCATTCCGATATGACGTCGGCTGAGATTGATGTCAACCTTTATGTCTGCCAAATCCTTGCCCTCGAAAATTATGGAACCGCTTGTAGGGTCCTCCAAACAGTTAAGGCAACGCAAAAATGTACTTTTACCGCTACCCGAGGGACCGATTACAGCAACAATTTCGCCTTCCTTAATTGTTTCGGTGATACCGTTTAAAACGTTGTTTTCACCGAAGGATTTTTTAAGATCAATGACTTCTATCAACCCTTGCAAGCCTCCTTTCCAGCAATTTTACGAATCGGGAAATTATAAATACGATAACCAAATATACTGCCGCAAGGAAGGTATAGGGAATTATGTATTCATAGGACGAGTCGCCGATTTGACGGAATGCCTTTGTCAAATCCATAACTGCGATCATGGAAACAACCGAGGTTTCCTTAATTAGTGCGATAAATTCATTACCTAATGTAGGCAGAATGTTTTTTACACCCTGAGGGATAACAACCTTAAGCATGGATGTCCAATATCCCAAGCCTAATGCTCTTGCCGCTTCAAGCTGACCTTGGTCAACCGACTGAATACCGCTTCGCATTATCTCCGATATATATGCACCGCTGTTCATGCCAAAAACCATAATAGCAACAGTAACATTGTTCATGTTAATGCCCAAAGCAGGCATAAGAACATAATATCCTATGAGAAGCTGAGATATAATAGGGGTTCCGCGAAAGAACCCCACATATATGTCACAAACAGCAGATAGGACTTTCGGAGCAGTCTTATATTTAGGTATCATTTTAATCATTGCGATAACAGTACCGATGATAATACCGATTATAAGACCTAAAACTGCGATTTCAACGGTGGTCCATAAACCGTCGACAACAGTACGCCAGGCTTCCTTAGTTATGAATTTATCATAGAATACCTGCCATTTAATACCCATTTTATGCGCCGATGCCCTTTATAACATTAAGCATATCCTCGGTGGTCTTGCATTCGTCGAAAATTGTGTTTTCTTCCATGCAGATAACAACCTGGTATGCATCGGTGTAGTAGGGTTCAGAGAAGTTAACAACCTTCTTACGGGTATCGTTAATGGTCATACCTGTAATAGCAATGTCGATACCGTTGTTGCCGATAGCACCGGTAACAGCTTCAAAGTCCATGTTTACGATAACCAATTCCTTGCCGAGGGTGTCAGCAATAAGCTTGCCGATTTCCATATCGATACCTGCAAACTTGTCGCCTGCGGTAAATTCGAAGGGAGCGAAAGCAGCGTTGGTAGCAACAACGAGCTGATCCTTGGATTCATCATAGGTGCCTGCGGGAATGGTTGTGCCGTTCCAGTTAGCAGCATTGTTATCATCAACGTTTTCGTATTTCTTGAAGATAGCGTCGATGTCAGCCTTCTTTTCAGAAAGAATTGTGTTGATGCTTGCGAGAAGGTCAGCCTGGTTCTTATCAACTGCAATACCGTAAGCCTCGGTAGTGAGAGCGATGTCGATCATTTTGATACCTTCGTTTGCAGCAACAAGGTTACGTGCAACCTCAGCATCGATAACAACATATCCGATGTTGCCGTTTTTCATATCGGCAACAGCCTGACCTGCGTTATCATAAGAACGAACGTCGAGATTAGAGAAGCCGGTAAAGCCCCATTCCTCGTCACCGGACAAGAAGCAGAAGCCTGTTGTGCCTGCCTGAACACCGAATTTGTTATTGCTTTTTTCGGAGCAGGAAGCAAGAGAGAAAGCACAGAGAGCGACCATAAGGATCGCCAAAACAAAAGAAGTAAGCTTTTTCATTTTGATTATTTCCTTTCAAAATATATTATATGTGATTATACTTGATTTTCTTTTGATTGTCAACGATTAAAACTGCCTATTGCAATTTTTTGTTGTATATTGTAAAATCAAAAAACAAAGTTTAAAGGAGAACGGCAAATGAAAAGAACAATAAGCTTTTTCCTAGCATTGCTTATGCTTTTGATTTTAATACCTTTTTCTGCTTTAGCCGAGGAACAAAATTATTTTGCCACAGGCTACAACCGCGGCAGAGGCGAAAACGATTTAATAGTTTATACGCCTGCCTTCGGCTCCTCCACTAATACAAATGTATACGGCAGAGAAGCAGTTGTTGACGAAAACGGAAAAATTATCAGCAATTTGGTTAAGGGGAATTCTCAAATTCCCGAGGGCGGATTTGTAATATCCGGTCACGGAACAATGTCAGATTGGGTATTTTCAAATTGTAAGGTAGGGAAATACTGCTCCTTTAATCAAAACAATCTTGAAATAACCATTTCCGATTCTCCTATTGAATCCGGTATTACCGATATGTTCTATTCTATTCAAAAGGTCGTTGACGGTGTTAATTCAGGCAGAGGCACCGACCAGGTTGTTGTTTTCACAAATTCGGGAAACGCTACAGGAACCAATCAATGGGGCTATGAGGTTGTTGTAGAAAACGGCAGAGTTGTTTCGAGAGGCGGTAACGATAACTGGATTCCTAAAAACGGCTTTGTTATTTCGGGTCACGGAAGCGGTGCTTCATGGATAGGCGCGTATGCAAAAATAGGCATGAAGGCTGAATTTGACCGAAAAACAAAAACTCTTGTCCTTGAAATGGACGGAGAAGCTTATTTAAGCTCTATTGATATTGATATAGCAGAGCTTGGCACAAAGTATTCCTTTGTTAAGGAAAACTTTATTTATTGCGATTATGAATATCTTGATTCTGCTGTTTCTCAGATAAAATCTCTCCGTGACGGTTATGCTTCTCTTGAAACCGAAAAGGAGCAATGCCAATGTATTGCCGACCTCAGTGAGCTTGTAAAAAGAGCGATTACAGCCTGCGGAGAAAGCCGAACAGTTGAATACCGCGGTACATGGGTGCTTCCTACCCAAACAACCCAAGCCGAGGTAAGCGAATATGTTCAGCGTCTTTATGATGCAGGGATAAACCTTATTTCCTTGGAAACTCTTTCCGATTCCACCTTAATCTGCCGTGTGCCCGAGGGAAGTCTTTTTGAGCACAACCCTAAATTAAAGGGGTTTGACCTTCTTCAGGCTTATATAGAGGAATGTCACGCGAGAGGAATGGAACTTCATATTTGGATGCCTGTTTTCTGCGTAACACACAAGAATTACAGTAATTTTGAAAAGAGCCCTTGGTATAAAAAGCCTGAATGGAGAAGCATTAACGATTCGGGCAAGGATAGCGCGGTTAAGGATCAAAACACTCAATGCTTCCTTAATCCTGCAAATCCCGAGGTTCAGGATTTCCTTTTGGAAACCTATAAATTTATCCTTGAAACCTATGATATTGACGGCTTTGAATTAGACTATATCCGTTATCAGGCAAAAGACGGCGACGATTATGGATATGACGATATTACTATAAACGGCTTTAAGGAAAAATACGGTATAGTTCCCGAATATAATACAGGCGCATCCTATTGGGACGATTGGGCGCAGTACCGTTGCGATATTATAACCGAATTTGTAGGACGCCTTAGTGCATTGATAGACGAGGTTGCTCCCGATGTTCTTCTCTCTGCCGATGTAGGCACAAATGCCGAAAGCGCGCCTGAGGGAATCTATCAGGATTACGGCGCATGGCTTGAAAATGGATATATCGATTTGCTGAAGCCTATGTCCTATTCTCTTGAATCCATAAGCGAAACCTATACTAATGTCCAAGCAGTAAAGGGAAAATATCTTGGCGCAGGCGTTGGCTCTTACAGCGATATGTTTGATAATTTCGCTATTGCCAACCATGTAAATATTGCTAATCAGCAGGGTGCTGACGGTGTAGTATTCTTTGAATCTGCAACACATCTTGGAAAGGATTGCTCCGAATATCTTCTTGAAACAGGTGCATTCCGTAATAAGGCGGTAACTCCTACATATTCTCCTGCGACAGCTGCCGAGTCTGTTCTCGATTATGCGATTGCACGTATTGACGATGTTATTATCCCCCTTAACGGCATTTCTCAAGATATTTGTACTAACCTAAAAAGCGATATTTCTTCTGCAAAGGCTTTGATTTCATCCAATAAGGATGAAGCGGTTAACGGGGTAAACAGCATTATATCCTCGTTGGGCGATACAAATGCCGAAAAATCCTTAAAGGGTGATTTGGCATACTGCCTTAAAATATTGAACAATATGTCGGATTCTTCCAGAGTTCCTCCCGAAGGCCCCTCGGTAAGCTATGACCCCAAGGAGGATGAAACCCACCCTGTTTCCAAAGAGGAATCCAAAGAGGAAAGCAATGCTGAATCTCAAATCACATCAACCCAAGAGGGCATAAGCTCTCAAGGTGAGCAGGATAAGGAAAACAGCAATTCTTATGTCATTTGGATTGTTGCGGCAATAGTTTTTGCGGTTGTCTTGGCTGTTGTTGTGATTCTATTTAGAAACAAGAAAAAATAAATTGAAAAAAATAAGCGGTTTATAAAAAAATACCGCTCATTTTTTTATAAAATCCTCGACAAATGGAATTTAAAAGTATATAATGAAGCTGTATGCAATATACAATTCCCAAAGAATCCCCGAGGTATGTTTTGAAACGTTTTAAGTATAGGGAATATCTTGCCCATCTTGTGCCGTGTATTGTTTTTGGAATAGTCTGCGGCTCTCTTACGGGCGTGTTGATTTTCCTTTTCAAGCTTGCCGCAAAAAAGGCAGAGCATTATTCTGTTTATTTCTATGATTTAGCCAAGGGCAATCCTTTATATACAGCATTGGTTTTTGCTGTATTAATCGGTTTTGCCGTTTTGATGTATTTTCTTCATAAAAGCGTTCCCGAATGTAAGGGCGGCGGTATTCCTCGAAGCGAGGGCGTTTTGCGCGGTGTTCTTTCGTTTCGTTGGTTAAAAACTCTATTGGCAACATTTTTCGGAAGCGTTGTCAGCTTCTTCTGCGGTGTTCCCGTGGGAAGCGAGGGCCCTGCCGTTTTAATGGGTACCTCTGTTGGTGCCATGTGCGGAAGCGTTTCCAAAAATAAGGCGTCTTGGAACCGTTATGTTATGACGGGAGGGGCAGGCGCAGGCTTTGCCGTTGCAACGGGAAGCCCTCTTTCGGGTATTTTGTTTGCCCTTGAGGAGATACATAAGCGCTTTACTCCCATGCTGGTTATTAATGTTTCGGTTTCTGTTGTTTCGGCAACCTATGTTAACCATCTTTTGTGCTCGGCTTTTGATATAAGCACAAGGCTTTTTGAGATTCATACATTGCCAAGCTTCCGGCTTTCTCACATAGGCTATCTCCTTATTTTGGGAATTTTGATTTCCTTTGCGGTAGGTATTTTTGATAAATCTATTGCGGTTTTCGGAAAGATTGCTAAACGCTTTTCAAAGGCTCTGACTCCCTTGGTAAAGCTTATTATTGTTTTTGTATTAACAGGCATTTTAGGCCTTTTCTTCTCGGAAAGCATTTATAGCGGTCACGATGTTATTCATGATGTTTTCGAGCATTCCAAGCCTGCGGTTTATCTTTTCGGCTTGATTGTTCTGCGTCATTTGATGATGCTGTTTATAACAGACAGCGGTGCAACAGGCGGTATTTTTATTCCTACGTTAGCAATAGGCGCTTTGGCTGCAGCTTTGGCAGGAAAGGTTATGATAGCCTTTGGCATGCCCTCTGAATTGTTGGGTATAACCGTAATGCTGGGGATGTGTGCCTTTATCGGCGGTACTTTGCGTGCGCCGTTGACAGCCTGCGTTCTCTTTTTGGAATTAACAGGACAATATACAAATATACTTTTTGTTGCAGTTGTGATTTTCACGGTTAACTCAATAACCGAAATTTTCAATCAAAAGCCCTTTTATGATATCGCTCTTGAAAATATGGAGCATGCACAAAACAAGGGAAAGCAACCCGAAATTGCTCATTTTACAATGAAGGTAACCGAAAATGCCTTTGTTGTAGGCAAAACCGTAAGAGATGTTATGTGGCCTCATTCAACTGTGGTTCTCAGTATAAAGCGTGCCGAGGCAAAAAATGAGGATATGGACAACGACGGCGAAAAACGGCTTTATGTTGGCGATACTCTTGTTGTAAGAGCGAAGTTTTTCGATGAAGACGAATTGAAAAACCACCTTAAGGGCTTGGTGGGAGAAAACAGCGGAATAGCTCGCGTTAAAATTTGAGCCTTATCGGTAAAGGATGCCGATGTAAATATAATAATTTAGGAGAATTAGAAATGATCAAAGTTACTGTATGGAATGAATATTTCCACGAAAAGACCGAAGAAAAGGTTGCGGCAGTTTATCCCAACGGTATTCATAACGCAATCGCAGATTTTCTTAAATGCGATGATATTTCTGTAAGAACAGCAACACTTTACGATGAGGAATGCGGTCTTACCGAAGAGGTTTTGAAGGATACCGACGTTCTTATTTGGTGGGGCCATTTGAAGCATCACGAGGTTCCCGATGAAATCGTTGCAAGAATCAAGGATAACGTTTTGATGGGCATGGGCTTTATCGCTCTCCATTCTGCTCACCATTCCAAGCCCTTCAAGGCTCTTATGGGTACAAGCTGTAATCTTACATGGCGCGAGGATGGCGACATGGAAAGAATCTGGACTATCAACCCTGCTCACCCTATCGCTCAGGGCATCGGCAGATATTTCGAGCTTCCTCATGTTGAAACCTACGGCGAGCCCTTTGGTATTCCCGAGCCTGATGAAATCGTTTTCATGGGCTGGTATGAAGGCGGCGAGGTTTTCCGTTCCGGTGTAACATTCCACCGCGAAAAGGGCAAGATTTTCTATTTCCAGCCCGGTCACGAAACCTTCCCCACATTCTTTGATTCCAATGTTCAGACAATCATCCGCAATGCAGTTCGTTGGGCAGCTCCCGTTTACCGCGCTCCCAAGTTGGATTGCCCTCAGGTAACAAGAGTTCATAACGTTTAATATAGCAATTAAAAACAGGCTCAAGGGCGATGCGCCATAGTGAGAAAACGGTTTTGCGCTATTGTTTTTGCCCCGTAACTTAGTCAAAAAGCCTTGAAATACAGACGTATTCCTTCGTTTTTTGCCGTCGTTTCGGAACAAATCAAATACACGCAAAACTGCAAAGCACCTTAAAACTCAATAG
>JAZSFY010000014.1:0-1980 GCA_045532415.1 Eubacteriales bacterium
AACACCGCATATTCCAACCTTATTATACATAAAAAACCTCCCCCATGGACTAACCTTAGTGTTGCCCTTCCGGAGGATTTAACTACTTTTATTACGTAAACTCATTGTTACCTTTTTTTTTTTTCTTCTTAACAATATTAAAGGAACAGGTGAAAACAGTACCGCTTTCTATGTCGCTCGATACCGAAATTGTCCCTTCGTTATTTTCAATAATACGCTTTGCGATAGATAATCCAAGACCGCTTCCGCCTTTTTCTCTTGAACGAGCCTTATCAACACGATAGAATCTGTCGAAAATCAAGGGCAAGCTTTCTTTTGGTATGGGCTCACCAGTATTAAAAACAGAAATAACAGCCTTGTCACCGTTTGAATAAAGGTCTAATTGAATCTTTCCGTTTTCATTGGAATATTTAACCGCGTTATCCAGCAAAATAGCTATAAGCTGTTTAATTAAGCTTGCTTCGCCGTTTATAAATACATCGGACTGAATATTAATAAGAAATTCCTTTTGATTCTCAAAGCAAACACTTTCAAATGGGAGAGCGATTTCATAAGCAAGATTGCTTAAATCAATCTCGACTAAATCAGGCTTGCCGTTTTCCTCATCTGTCTTTGCAAGATAGAGCATCATATTGAGCAAATCGGTCATTCTTCCTGTTTCATCCTTGATGTATCCAAGCCATTTACTTTCGTCGATTACCTTAGAATCCTCGTGCGACAGGATAATATCTGTATTTGTAGAGATAACGGCAATAGGGGTTTTCAATTCATGGGAAATGTCTGCTACAAGCTGCTTTTGCTGTTTCATAGATTTTTCAACAGGCTTAACAGCAATACCTGCAACAATTATTGATATAATCAAAAATGCCGCAAATGCAACAATTCCTATGGTTAATAAGGACAGAAAAAGCTGATTGAGGTTATCATCCTCATATCCCTTGTCTAACAGAACTATTCTTAAACCAAAAACAGTTTCGGTGCAAAAATATCGAAGATTATATTCCTCTAAAACGCCCTCAAAGCTGTTTTGATTTCCGACCGTATGAATAAGAGAATTAATATGTTCAATCTGCTCGTCCGAAAGATTCTCAACATCGCCAAAGCCGTCAACAAAGCAGGTATTATTCTTAGTATTTAAATCAATGGTATAGGTAGAAATATAAGATTTCGAATTGGGCTTTTTGCCGCCACCGTGCTGAAATATACCTTCCGCGCCTCCATGGTCGGAACGTGCAATATTATGCATAGCATCTATACTGCTTTGCTCAAGAGAATTTGCTGTATTAATATAAAGCAATGTAAAAGCCGAAACCATAACTATCGTTATGGATATCATTGTTGTAAGAATAAATTTAATTTTAAGTTTCTTTATCAAGAATCTTCATCCCTTTGCACAACAAGGTGGTATCCGATTTTCCTTACGGTTGAAATCCCCACCTTGGATTTTAAAAATTGAAGCTTTTTACGGAGGAAGGAAATATAAACCTCTACATTATTGTCCTCGGCTTCAGAAAGAAAGCCCCAAACCTTTGTGATAATATCCTCTTTTGAAAATATTTGTGTAGGGTTGCCCAGCATTAATTTAAGTATCTCAAATTCTTTATGACCTATCCTAACATCTTTTCCGTTACAAGAAAGAGTATACCCGTTTAGGTCAAGTGTTAAATCTCCAAATGAAAGCTCGTCTATTATAACCTCACCTTTTCTACGAGAGATTGCCCTTATTCTTGCAAGAAGCTCATCCTTTGAAAAGGGCTTGGTTAAATAATCGTCTGCGCCATAATCTAATCCCTTAACCTTATCGCTTATTTCATCTCTTGCGGTAAGAAGTATTATGGGCGTCATTATTTTTTTTGATCGAAGCTGTCTTAATACCTCAAAGCCATTAATTTTAGGAAGCATTATATCCAAAACGATAACGTCATAAATTCCCGATTGAGCATAAGCCAATCCGTCTTCGCCGTTATAAACTGCATCACA
>JAZSFY010000060.1:0-19608 GCA_045532415.1 Eubacteriales bacterium
AACGACATGGCTACGATCCGACTTAGGGAGGAACCTGTTTCAAGCGAAGAAGCGGCTTCGAGTGAAGAAGTTGCTTCAAACGAAGATGCGATTTCAAGCGAAGAACCGATTTCAAGCGAAGCACCCGCTTCCAGCGAGGAAATAATTTCAAGTGAAGAACCTGTTTCAAGCGAGGAACCTGTTCAAAGCGAGGAGCAATCCGAGCCGAGCATTACTGATGTGCCCGATATTTCCATGGAGGATGCGTTGTTTATCGGCGACTCGAGAACAGTAGGTCTTGCAGAATATTCGGGCTTGAACGAAGCCGATTACTTTGCAACAGTAGGCATGAGCATATATAATTACAGCGACGATACTGTTGATATAGACGGTGTTGGCAAGGTAACCCTTGATGAGCTTTTGGACAGAAAGCAATATGGCAAGATTTATCTTATGCTGGGCATAAACGAGGTTGGATATTATATTCCGACAACTGCCGCAAAATACGGAGAGCTTGTTAATAAAATCAAGGAAAAACAGCCCGATGCTATTATATTTATTCAGGCAAACCTCCATGTTTCTCAAAACCGTGATGCACAGAACATTTATGATGTTAACAACGAAAGAATAGATGAGCTTAATTCGGAGCTTGCAAAGCATGCCGATTATGACAGAGTTTTCTATCTTGATGCTAACGCAAGATTTGACGATGCAAACGGTCATCTGAGTTCGGAAACAACAGGCGACGGCGTTCACCTTTATGCAAAGTATTATTCCTTCTGGATGGATTGGATAGTAAGACAATCTGCCATTATAATCGAGTGGCGTTCATAAAATTTCAAAACGGAGGCAAACGCCTCCGTTTGTTTTGTTAATAAATATAATCTCTTTTGCGAAAATTGTAAAATAATCGGATAATATGAAAAAACCTATTGAAAAAAAGTATTTTGTGGTATAAAATCGTTAATGCTTTGACTAGGGGGAATATAAATGCGCGTATTAAAAGTATTGCTATGGATGTTCACCTTCGCCATAATATTGTGTATGGCGGCAGGAACATTTTATGCTGTAAATAAATTTGAATTTCGTATCGAGCCCTTTGAACCGAAGGTTTCCTTGGAGTATAATACAGGATATTCCTGCTCGGGCGCTAGGGCGGTTTTGTACGGTGATATTATTTTTAAGGACGGCAGGGAAATTGATGTACCTGTCAACATAACGGAAAGCGTTGACACAACCAAAACCGGAGAATATAAATTGGATTATTCTGCCGAATATTTATGGTGGAGCGCACAGGCAACAAGCCTTGTGGAGATCCGAGATACTCAAATTCCCGAAATTAAATTAAACAATATTGACGGTTATTATACTATATTCGGTTTTCCTTATGAGGAGGAAGGCTTTTCTGCGGCAGACGGCTATGACGGAGATATAACAAATCTTGTTAAAGCCGAGGAAAAGGACGGCATTGTTTATTATACGGTAACCGATTCATCGGGAAACATTGCCAAAGCAGAGCGTGAAATTTTCTATGTTTATCCCGAGCCTCCGGTTATTACTCTTTTGGGAGAAACAAAGATCAAGATAAAAGCCGACGGCGAATATAAAGAAGCAGGCTTTACCGCAATCGACCATTTCGGTAAGGATATCAGCGGAAATGTTGTGGTTTACGGCATTATAGATATGACCAAGGCAGGGGAATATATTCTTGAATATGTTGTAACCGATGATTACGGCAAGAAAGCAACAGCAAAAAGAACAGTGGAGGTTCTTCCGGGCCCTCCAAAGCTTAAATTAGAGGGCGAAAAGGAATTTTCTCTGTTTTTGTTTGAGGAATATAAAGAAAAGGGCTTTACTGCCTTGGATTATTCGGGAAAAGACCTTGCAAAGGATGTTGTAGTAACAGGCGAGGTAGACACCGAAAAGCCGGGCGAATATGTTCTTGAATATACCGTAACCGACGATTACGGAAATACTGTTACCGAAAAACGTGTAATCACCATTAAGGACAAGCCTGTTCCTCCTACACTTGAAATTTTGGGTTCTCCCAGAATAAAGCTTTACAAGGACGAGGAATATATCGAATCGGGCTTTAAGGCAACAGCTTTCGGTAAGGAGGGCTCCGATTTAGTAAAGGTCGAGGGCGAGGTTCTTCAGGAAGTGGGAACCTATACCTTAACCTATACACTTGATGACGGATACGGTCAGATTGTAACAGCAGAACGTATTGTTATGATAGTTGACTATCCTCAAAACCGTCCTGAAAATGCAGGAGATAAGATAATTTATCTTACATTTGACGACGGCCCCTCCAAGCATACAGGCCGTTTGCTGGAAATTTTGGAAAAATATAATGTTAAGGCGACATTTTTTGTGGTAGATTCGGGTAATTACGATACCATGAGAGATATAGTAAACCAAGGACATTCAATAGGTATCCATTCTGTTACACACAATTACGGTCAAATTTATGAAAGCGCCGATGCATTCTTCGAGGACCTTTACGGTATGCAGGATATAATCTACCGTGAAACAGGAGTTTTGACAACATTAATGAGATTTCCCGGCGGAAGCTCCAATACAGTAAGCTCATTTAATCCCGGTATTATGACCTATCTTACCGATGCTGTTGAGGAAGCGGGATTTCAATATTACGATTGGCATGTAAGCAGCGAGGACGCAGGCGGCGTTTATACCGAAAGCGGTGTTTATGATAAGGTTACATGGGAAGGCTCTTGGTATGTTAATAGGGATAAATCCTTTATTGTTTTACAGCATGATACAAAATCCTTTAGTATCGATGCCGTTGACGATATTATTCTTTGGGGCTTGGAAAACGGATATGTTTTCATGCCCTTGGATGAGGATTCTCCCAAGGCGCATCACGGTATAAATAACTAACACCGTCTTGACAAAACCGTTTAGTGGTGATAATATTAGAGCGAGTTGAGCAAATCCAAACCATTTTTCGGTGGATAATTTCCGCTCACTCTTCGTCAAAATACTCGTGAATACACTAGTATTCACTCCGTTTTTTCCTTGATTGCCCAAAAATTCTCTCTCCGAAAAATCCTTGACCTAAAAGGAAGATTTTTGTGATGATTTTTGGCTGTTGAGGATGCCGCAATACTCACGTATTGCAAGACCAAAACGCAAAAAAGGGAGCAAAAGACGTCTTTTAGGTGTTTTGGATTTACTTAACTCGCTCTAAGAAAAATTGAATATTGATAAATGAAGATACGGTTTGAACGTTGTAAGATGAATTATAGCCAAGTAGATTAAAAGGGAATCCGGTTCGAATCCGGAGCAACCGCCATTACTGTATTTGACTGAGAGAGGGCATATTACGCCATTGGAGTTATATTCTGAGAAGGCTTGCTCTCTAACGGAGCTTTTTCCGTAAGGTCATAAGTCAGGAGACCTGCCGTGTCTTTTTTAGCAAACCAACCGTTTGCTATGGGTTTAACACAGCTTGGGCGTGGAGAGTGCAACCGATTTATCGCGGTTATAGCTTTGCACGCCTGTGTTTTTTATGGGGATTTGCAAGGTGTTTTTGCTCTGCTTTAAATCCTTTGCGCTTTTTGACCTTCGGGTTGAAAAGCGTTTTTTATTTATCTAAGCTTATAAGCCTTCGGGCAAAAAATAATAAAAAAAGAGGTATTGAAAATGAAAAAACTTATTTCTCTAATTCTTTGCGGTGTTCTTACTTGCGGATGCCTTTGCGTTAATGTATTCGCAGAGGAATCGGCTTCTGCTACTGTTAATGTGACTATTTCGGATAAAGGTCGGTTGGTTGTAGCTTTGGACGAAATCACAGTTACCGACATTGACGGCGACGGCGCATTGACTGTTAACGATGCGCTTTATTGCGCTCATGAAGAAAACTACGAAGGCGGTGCTTCGGCAGGATATGGCTCGGGCAAAAGCGATTATGGGCTTTCTATGACCAAACTTTGGGGCGACACCTCGGGAAGCTATGGCTATTATGTGAATAATGCTTCTGCATGGAGCCTTTTGGATAATATTAAGGACGGGGACAATGTGGCTGCATTTGTATATTCCGATACTGTAACCTGGTCGGATTCCTATGCCTTCTTTAATGTTAATTCTGTTGAAGCGGTTGCAGGGGAGGCAATTGAATTGGTTCTCTCTGCCGCAGGCTATGACGAAAGCTGGAACCCTATAACTATTCCTGTAGAGGGCGCTGTTATTACTGTTGACGGCGTTGCAACCGAACTTGTAACCGATTCCCAAGGCAAGGTTAGCCTTGTTATCGACAATTCGGGCGAATATGTTATCAGCGCAACAAGTGATTCCCTTGTTATTGTTCCTCCTGCTTGCATCGCAACGGTAGAAGCAAAAGAAATAACTGAAGAAACCTCCGAAACAACCTCCGATTCTACACCCGAAACAGGGGACAATTCCCAAAATATTGCTGTTTTTGTTTTAATCGCGGTGAGCTTAATCGGAATAGTATCTATGAAAAAGAGAATCAATGAAAAGTAAGATTTTTAGTATTATCATTTGGCTAATATTAGTTTGCTTTATTGCGGGAGCCTTGCCTGCTTCTGCCGAAGAAAACCGCCAAGCAGATGAAATAATTTCAAGTGTTATCGATTTTAAATTAAAGGAAACCGATTCTGATAATATACAAGATTGGATAAGCGGAGCCCTTTCCCAAAAGGCTGGGATTTCCTCTGAATGGTTTGTTATAGGTCTGCGCCAAAACGGAGATTATGATTTTTCTGCCTACTCAAGCTCTCTTTCCGAATATCTTGATAAAAACGAGGTGAACTCACCTTCCTCAAGAGAAAAATATGCCCTTGCTCTTATTGCTTCGGGAAGCGATGACGGTTATATTACCGATACATTGAATAATTCAATAGGCGAGCAGGGAATAATGAGCTGGGTATTTGGCTTGCATATTCTCAATAACGGCTATAAGTCAGAGAATTATACAATTGAAACGGTTATTGAGAATATACTTAGCTTGCAATTATCCGACGGCGGATTTGCCCTATACGGGGAAAACGGCGATGTGGACACAACCGCAATGGTCATTCAGGCTCTTGCGCCCTATTATTCCCGCAAGAATGCAAAAGATGCAATTGACCTTGCCCTTGCTTTTCTGTCGAAAAATCAAACCGAAAACGGAGGATACAAAAGCCGAGGAGTTGAAAATTCCGAAAGCATTGCTCAGGTTTTGGTTGCTCTTTCCTCCTTGGGGATTGATTGTGTTAAGGATGAAAGATTTATAAAAACCGGCAATAATCTTTTTGATGCTATTCTCGATTACCGCCTGCCCGACGGAGGCTTTTGCCACCAAATAGGAGGTAGGGAAAATAATATGGCAACGGCACAAGCATTTTATTCCTCTGTTGCCTATTTGCGAATGACAAAAGGTGAATCACCTCTTTATATCTTTGAAAAAAAGACTGCCGAGGAAGAGAACACATCCCAAGAAATCTCCCATGAAAATTCATCTAAGGAAGAATCCGAGGAAGCGTTATCAAATTCCCAAAAGCAGGAAGAAAATACAAAACCAAGCTATAAGCTTTGGGTGTCCTTAATTATCGGCGGAATATGCATATCGGTCTGTCTGATAATGATGCTGACAAAAAGAAAAAACAAGAGAAATTATCTTTTTGTTGTAATTGCAGGCGTTGTTGCCATATTGTTTGTTTGCCTTACAAATTTTCAATCTGCTGATGAGTTTTATGGCAATCAATCCTCTAAGGATTCGGGAGGCAAGGTTACAATTTCAATAAGCTGTCATACAGTTGCAGGGAAAAAAGAACATATTCCCCAAGACGGAATCATCCTTGCTTCTAGCGAGCTTGAAATTTCTCAAGGCGATACTGTTTATGATATTCTTCTTGAAGCCGCATCAAAAAACAAAATACATCTCGAAACTAACGGAGGCTCTCAATCTCCTTATGTAGAGGGAATCGGCAATATTTACGAATTTGATTTTGGCGACCTTTCGGGCTGGGTGTTTTTTGTTAACGGCGAGGAAGCCTCTGTTTCCTGCGGTGAATATCAGTTAAATGACGGCGATAGGATAGAATGGCATTATACCTGCGCCCTAGGCGAGGATTTGAAATGAAATACGAGGTAATAAAAACAAAAAGAAAATCCTCGGCTATACAGATTAAAAACGGCTCGGTTATTGTTAGAGTGCCATTGAAAATGAGTGATGCAGACGTGAACCTGTTTGTAGAAAAACATCGGGCTTGGCTCGAAAAACAGCTTGAAAAGTATGATAAATTCGCAAATCTTCCCAAGCTTACAAAAGAAGAAATTCTGCATTTGACAGAAAAGGCTTGCAAAATCATTCCCGAAAGAGTAGAATATTACAGTAAGCAGATGAATGTGACCTATGGCAAGGTAACAATAAGACATCAAAAAACACGTTGGGGAAGCTGTAGCAGTAAGGGTAATCTGAATTTTAATTACCTTTTGATGCTTGCGCCGATTGAGGTTTTGGATAGTGTTATAGTTCACGAGCTTTGTCATTTAAAGGAAATGAACCATTCAAAACGCTTTTACAACGAGGTTCTAAGGGTTTATCCCGATTATTATAAATGGCATAATTGGCTTAAGGAAAACGGCGACAGCCTTATGCGGGGAGAATGATTTTATGTCAAAACAGATTCAAATAGTGGACTATGATCCATTGTGGCGTCAGAAATACAAGGAAGAAGCCAAGCAGATAAGGAAAATATTAGGCAAAAATTGTGTTACGATTAACCACATTGGCTCAACAGCAGTAAAGGGTATGCCTGCAAAGCCTATTATCGACATTATGCCTGTTGTTAAGGATATTAATGCCGTTGACGCGTTAAATGCCGAATTTGAAAAGCTCGGCTATGAATGCTGCGGAGAATATGGCATTAAGGGCAGACGTTATTACAGAAAAGGCGGCGACAACCGCACTCATCATGTCCACATATTTGAAATAACCGACAAGGAAAACACCGATAGGCACCTTGCCTTCCGCGATTACCTTTTGGCACATCCCGACAAGGCAAAGGAATATGGTGAGCTTAAGAAAAAGCTTGCTGTTGAATATATGGATGACAGCGAAAGCTACAGCCAAGGTAAATCGGATTTTGTAACCAAGCTTGAAGAAGAAGCTCTTGTTTGGCAGAAAAAATCCCAACGCCAAACTATTTGTATGGCAATGGGAATGTGCTTTGGATATGCTATCGGCACCGGTGTTGGCGTTGCCGTAGGTAACATAGCATTGGGGACTCTCGGTTTGGCTATCGGTATGATGGTCGGTCTTGGCATCGGCTCTGCTAAAAAATGATTTAAACAGCTCTTGTTTTTTTAAAAAGCAAGGGCTGTTTTTTGCCGAATACTTATTGAAAAATACCGAACACTTTAAAACTATTGCAAACCTAAAAGCATTAATGTATGATGTCCTTGCAAGGAGGAAATGAACATGAAATTCAGCTTATTTATTGATAAAAGCCGTGAAGAAGAGGTTGTGGCTTATGCCCATGAGGAGTCGAGCTTTACCGAATCCTTAAAGCGGATTTGTCAGGAAAACGGCTTTGAGCTTATCGGCATCAAGAACAGAGAAAGCGTTCGGTTGGAGCTTTCGGAAATACATTGCTTTGTTGTTGAGGACAACAAGATTTTCGCTTTGACAGACAAAGAAAAATTTCAGTTGAAATGTCGTCTTTATCAGTTGGAATCAGAGCTTAATGAAAATTTTATTAAAATAAATCAATCCTGTATCGCAAATATACGAAAGATACATCGCTTTGATGCTTCTCTTTCGGGTACGTTAACCGTGAAATTCAAAAACGGATATGTAGATTATGTATCACGCAGAAATATGAAGAATGTAAAAGAAAGGTTGGGCTTGTAATATGAAAAAGTATGCAAAGGAATTTTTCAAAAGAGGTTTTGCGTTTGGAGGACTGGGCCCTATAATCGCAGGTATTATCTGGCTGGTTATTGAAAAAAGCGGAGTTGATTTCTCATTAACGGGCGCAGAGGCATTTCTTGGAGTTATTTCCACCTATCTTCTCGCCTTTATCCAAGCAGGCGCAAGCGTATTTAATCAAATTGAGGAATGGCCTGTTCCCAAATCTACATTTTTCCATTTCCTCTCGATTTACGTTGCTTATTCTCTTTGCTATATCGTTAATTCCTGGATTCCCTTTGAACCTATTGTTTTGGCGATATTCACAGGTATTTTCGCGGTGTCCTATGCTGTAATTTGGATAACAGTATATTTGATTGTAAAATCCACAAGTAAAAAAATGAACCGCAAGCTTGCAGGCTAATGTTAAGAAGGTGCATAATGCACCTTCTTTCTGTTGCAATTTGTGTTTTTTGTAATATAATATATTTAATTCATTCTAAGGCGGTGGGACAATGAATTATCAAAAATGGATAAAAGAAAATTGCGGTTCTCTTGAAGGAAAAACGGTTGCAATCACAGGAACAACAGGCGGATTGGGCAGAGAGCTTTGCGGTTTTTTGGCGTCCTTGGGAGCAAGCCTTATTTTAGTTGACCGAAATGCCGATAGGTCAATTACCTTTGCCAATGAGCTGAAAAATAAATATTCCGCCTCGGTGGAATGTGTAAATGCCGATTTGGAGGATATGGATTCGGTAAAAGAGGCAACAGAAATCCTTGCCCAAAAGCCAATAGATATTTTTATACATAATGCAGGGGCATACAGTATTCCGAGAAGAATTTGCAAAACGGGATATGACAATGTTTTTCAAATCAATTTTGTTTCGCCCTATTATATGATAAAAACGCTTTTGCCCAAGCTTCGTGAGAGAAAGGGAAGGGCTGTTGCGGTAGGCAGTATCGCTCACAATTATTCTAAAATCGATTTGTCGGATATTGATTTTTCAACAAGAAAGCAGGCATCTAAGGTTTACGGCAATGCAAAAAGATACCTTATGTTTTCTCTTTACAAGCTTTTTGAAAATGAGCAGGATGCATCCATAAGCATTGTTCATCCGGGTATAAGCTTTACGGGAATAACAAACCATTACCCGAAACTGATTTTTGCTGTCATAAAGCATCCTATGAAGGTTATTTTCATGAAGCCCAAAAAGGCATGCCTGTCTATTTTAAAGGGGTGCTTTGATAAAACCGACTATTCTCAATGGATTGGACCCCGATTCTTTGATATTTGGGGAACACCTAAAATCAAAATGCTGAAAACCGCCAAGGAAGACGAAATTAAAACCATATTTTCCAATGCAGAAAAGATTTATTCTCAATTGAAAAAGGATTAGAAATAATAAAAAATCAAGGCAGACGGCATATGTCTGCCTCTTTGGTTGTCAATATATACAAAAATGGCATTTTCACACATTGCCTTTTACCGCGTTATTTTGATAAAACGAAAAAAGTTTTTATAAATTATGAACAAATTTATCAAATCGCATTGACACCATGGTATTCAATGTGTATAATTATACTAATAATATGTAGTGTTTTTTATTTGTCGAATAATTAAATTTCAGGGCGAATGAAAACAAACATTTTTTTCTTTAAAAGCGATAAATTAGAATGGGAGGGATTGATTGCATTTTTGCAATCATTGTTAAATACTATGAAAAAGTTTTTAACCCTTTTTGTGGTTTTGGCTGTTCTTCTTTGTCAGGTTCCTGTTTTGGTGTCTGCTGAGGAAAATGACGAAGCCGAAAAAAACGAAAGCGTTGAGATAGTGTTCTTGTTCGACGTCAGCGATTCGATGATAACGGCAGACCCTGTTAATCCTGTTACAGGCTCCCGTATCACCATCGAAGCGGCGCAGCAATTTGTGTTCAACTATCCCAGCGAAACCTCGATGAAGGTTAAGGTTATCCCCTTTAACGGTGTTGTTTATGAAGGCTTTGCCGCTGAGGACGTCAGCACAAAGGATGGCATGAGAGCTTATATGAATAATATTCAAAGCATTCTCGATGACACCAAAACAAACGATACTGTTCCCGGTATTCTTTGCTGGAACGGTCACACCGCAACAGGCGAGGCTTTGGAGGCTGCCGAAAGACACCTTTCTCAGTCTACTGCCGATAAAAAGGCGGTTGTTTTGTTTGCCGACGGCGATATTCATTTGCCTCCTTCGGGCGGATTGTCAAGAGATGAGGTTATTGCACAATCCCACGATAAGGCGATTGCAAGCCGTAATTCCTTGGAATCCATGGGCGCGCCTATCTATTGTGTAGGCTTGAATGTAAATAACTCGGTTAACGAGGACTTTTTGAAAAGCATTTCCGATTCCGAAAAGACCAACGGTAAGACCGTTGTGGTTACCTCTGCAGGCGAATTGACCGGCGTTTTTCAGGAAATTTATACATATTTGTTCGAGGATTCTCTCCTTGATACAGATTTTGAAGAAATTCAGGTAAGCCCCGATGTTGTAGAGGAAAAGAGCATCAGAATTTTTGGTCAGGCTGTTCGCGAGGCAAATATTTCTCTTGTGAGCACAGCTCCCTTGCGTACTCTTAAGGTTACTTCTCCCTCAGGCGTTGTTGTTGCCGAGGTTGATTTTACCGCAGATAAATCCGACATTGACGAAAAGTTCTGCACTATTAATGCTACCTCAAGTAAGAGTACCGCTAACATCAAGCTTATCAATCCTATGGACGGAGATTGGACTCTTTCTATAACAGGTGAACGAAGCACAGTTGTTGTTAGTAAAATCTATCTTTTCGACTTGGTTCTCCATGACAGCGTTGTAAGCGATAGACTTTATGTAGGCAACGAATATAAGTTTGATACAACCATTTACAACAAGGAATCAAACAGCCATGTTTCCTCTCCTGCACTTTACGAGGGCGAAACAGGCGCAATAGCTACCGCAAGCGTTTATAACACCGCTACAAGCAAGGGCGATTTGATCAACGGTACCTTGAATGCTTCCAAAAACGGTTATGATTTTGCGGTTAAATTCGATAAACCCGGAACCTATGAGTTCCACATGATAATCAAGCATGCTCAGTTCAAGATCGAAGCAACAAAAACCGTTGAAGTTGTTGCACCTATTCTTGCAATGGCACTTCAAGAGGGCTCTGCCGAAAGCAGTACAAGAACAATGAACATTTCGATGTTCGACCCCTTGACCTATGAATTGGTTTCTGCTCCCTCTTATCTCAGCGGCTCAAAGGTTAAATTCGAGCTCCTTTCGGGCGAAAGCATTGTTACCGAAAAGGAATTTGCTGTTGAGGATATGACAAACGGCTCCTATCTTGTTGAATTTGCGGCTCCCGCTTCGGGCTCCTATACCGCAAAGGCTTCTCTTGCAGGCTATGGCGTTGCTTTGGGCTGTGAGGATGTTACTGTTACAATCGATCCCTCTAAGATTTCTCAAAACGGCGATTTGCCCGAGGAAATTGTTGAAAAGGGTATGTCTGCCGAGTTTAAATCCTCCTATGATTTGAAGGATATATTCACCGATTCCGACGGCGATGCCTTGACTTATGAGGTTGCAGTTGGCGACGAGGATATCGTATCTGCCGAAATCGAAGACGGCGAATTGGTTATTAAATCCAAGGATTTCGGTAAAACCGAGGTTACTGTTACAGTAAAAGACGGCAAGGGCGCCGAGGCATCTTATACCATCGATGTTACATATAAATCCACAATGGGATTGGTAATCGGTATAATAATCGCTGTTGTTGTTATTATTATTGCAATCGTTGTTTTCCTTATTATCGTTAATAAGCGCAAGGTTATCCGTTTTGGCTTCCGCGTAAAGGTTATAAGAAACGACGAGGGTAAATATTCCGAAGCGGTTTACAATGTAAACAGATTGGCTTCCAACCGCCATGCAAAGCCTACAATGGCTCTCAATACACTTCTTTCTTCTCAGAATACCTTTGCTCAGCTTCTCAGCAGCGACATTGACGAAGGAATGCTGGATGCTTTGGTTTCCGGATTTGGCGATATTACCGTTACAGGTCAGCCCTTCAAGCGCGCGTTTAATGTTGCTGTTAAGGGCAAGAAGAAGGGTACATTCATCCGTTCTCAGATAAGAGTTGAGCTTGCTGACATTAATTGCAGCGTTATCTTCGGCTCGGTAAACGACTTTAATTCCATGGACGGATACGGATTCTAAAAAAATAAAAAATAGGGTGCGGAGTGCATCTGCACCCAAAAAATAAAATATAATTTAATTTTCGGAGGAAATTATGGCATATTTTTATGGTGAATCGGATTTCAAAAAATTAGATAATTTGAAGTCCAACAAGCTTGGTATCACAGTTAAATCCGGTGATACCGCAATGAGCGAAACCTCCCGTAACGTAGTAATCGGTCTCGGCGGTATGGGTTTGGCTACTGTTACAAGACTTAAGCGCCAGCTTCGTGAGCGCGTTGGTAACATCGATGAAACAAAAATTCGTTTCCTTGCTATCGATACTTCTAAGGACGATGTTAACCTTCAAAGAAACGATGACCTTTTCAAGCCCGAGGAGCTTCCTCTTTTTGATAACTCTGCGGTTACATCTATGCTCCGTCAGGAGCCTCAATACCGTCCCAGCGCAGTTAACGCTATGATTCCCTCTGATTTCTGCCCCGAGCTTAACGGCGACGGCGCAAACCAAATCAGAATGGCAGGCCGTTTGTCCTTGATGGAAATCGGTATGTTCCAGGCTATCACAAGCTCTATTTCCAGCGCTATTTCTCAGTTGGCAGACTTTACCAACAAGACATTGGATGTTCACATCGTAGGCGGTACAGGCGGCGGTACAGGTAGTGGTCTTATCGTAGATATTCCCTTTATCGTAAGAAAAATCGCAAAGGACCTTGGCATTTCCGATAACAGAGTTCGTGTAATGGGCCATGTTTACCTTCCCAATGTTTACGATAAGGGCGGCACAGCAAACCTTGATTGTGCATACCGTAACGGTTATGCCGCATTGAAGGAAATTGACTATTTGATGAACCTCGAGCAGATTAACGAGTCCTTCGAGGCAGAATATCCCATTCCCTTCGGAAAATGCTCCTTCTCCAAGAATATCTTTGACCAATGTACTCTTATCGGCGGTCAGAGCGCTGCTAATATTATTGCAGATAACCCCAAGACAACTGCTATCGCGGCTTGCGTAGATAACCTTATCAACCAGGTTACCCGTGTTGTCAGCAGTAATGACGATGCTAAGGATGCTTCCATTTCCGACTTCTTCACCAGCGGTGCTTTCTATACCAACGTTGGTACAGCATTGAATGCTACACTTCTTGACCCCAGCATCAATTTCCCTCAGAACGGTAATTATAAATACCAGATTATCGGTTCTTCCTCCATTAAGTTCCCCAATGACCTTATTGTTGAAAGCTTTGTAGGCTCGGTTTACGACAGAGCAAACGAAATTCTCAAGCAGAATGCAAGCCGTCTTACCAAGGAAGAGGTCGACGCGTTTGAAAAGAATATTGCAGATCCCATCTATGTTGTTCAGAACGCTTCTATGATGGTTAAGAACCAGATCGATAACTATCTCAACAGCGACCAGCACACATGGAATAAGGATACCGTTAAGGCAAGCACATTTGACGTTGCTCTTCAGGGTATCATCACCAAGGCAATGACCGATTTTGATAAGGACAGCAAGCTTATCCCCAACGCAGTTGCTGCTGCAAACGATAAGGCTGCGGCTATCTTTACCGATCCTAAGAAGGGTCCCTATTATCTCGGTAAGCTTCTTAAATCCTACTCTAACGACGGCGCCGCAGTAAACGGCTATTATCAGCGCCTTGACGGTTATACAAGAGCTTTGACAGCTTATCAGGAAACCGTTAAAAACAGCATTGTTGAATTGCAGAACCAGAGAAACGAAATCCGCAAGAACATGACCGAAGGTATGTTCAGCAGCGTTAAGAAGCACCTTGACGATTATAAGGTTGCTATTTCCAATCTTTATGTTGCTCAGTACAGAGTTCAGCTTTGCGAACGCTTGTCCCAAAACTACTATCTTGGCGAAGGCATTAACGGCATCGTTTATAAGATTAAGGCAAGCTTGAACGAGCATTTCCTCGGCTTTGTTGATATTTTTGAAAAGATTGGCGAAATCACCGCAAAGAACGCAGCAGATGCAAAGGCGGCTTTGACTCCTCCCGAAGGAACACTTCCTCCCAAGGGCAGCATCTTCTCCCTTACCGATCCCGTGTTCCAGCCCTTGAAGGTTGCTGTTTCTACAACAGTTGACGAAGAACTCCGCAGATTGGGCGATAACGGAATTAATGACTTTATCGGCAACCTTACCAGAGAAATGCTTGAAAAGCGTGATGCATGGCAGATCGGCACCGAAAAGACCGAGGCTGTTGAGCAGTTCCGTGAATTTATTAACGGATACAAGTCGTTTGATAACGTTACAAAGCGTTCTATGGCTGATTATCTCGATCAGGCATACGGTCTTGAGCCTCAGAACAAGAAGGCTCAGGTTGTTACCGCATTGGTACACCACATCAATTCCTTGGCAGAGCCTATGTGCAACGTTTGGGAAAGCATCAGCTGGCCTCAGTTGGAAAGACTTTGCTATAGATATTTGGTTATTCCTTCTGCATTCTCCTCCAGCTCCAATTCTGTTTGGGGTCCCTTGTTCGACTCTGCATTCAAGTCCGATACATCTGCAAATAAGATGGCTCGTAACATATTCCGCAGCAGCGATAACAATGCAATTTACAGCTATACAATGTATGCTTGTATGCCTATGTGGATCCATGGCACAATGGTAAAATACGAGAAGGATTACCAGAAGTTCAGAGAACCCGGCTTGCACATTAACGAAAACGATAAGATTAAGCCTCAAATGAAGGATTATCCCGCTTTGATGGTTAAGAATCAGTGGTTCCGTGCAAAAGACGGTATCTATGAATACAATAACGAAGAAGAGCTTGCAATTTACGAAGAAATCAAGAAGGCATTCGTTTATGCAAGAAACCACGGTATTGCTGTTAAGAACTCCGGCGGCGATTATGCCATTTATTACAGCGCAACAAAGCCCGATGCAAAGGCTCTCGAGGCGTTTGTTGAAAAGTTTGTTCAGGATCCCGATAATAAGAAGAACGGCGTTGTAGATGCAGACCTTCTTTACGACAGATATGCGGCTAAGTTTGGCGCACAGACCAGTCAGATCGTTTCTGCAAAGTCCTTGCGTCCTACCGATGACGAAAACGCAATCGAGCTTATCCGTCACCAAATGAAGCTTGCTTGC
This sequence comes from Eubacteriales bacterium, assembly GCA_045532415.1. Classification (GTDB taxonomy): domain Bacteria; phylum Bacillota; class Clostridia; order Oscillospirales; family CAG-382; genus Coliplasma. The sequence continues at coordinate 15,175 of JAZSFY010000060.1, forward strand.
AAGCTTTTGGAAGAGGTTGACTTCTTCAAGAACGAGCTTCTCGGCAATAAGGCTCTTAAGGCTATCATCAAGCGCGAAAAGCTTAAGCCCATGATAAGAGAATTGTCCAAGTACATGATGTACGGCTTGATCGGCCCCAACGAAATCGGTGTTTGGACCTATACTCTCGGCGACAACGTATTTAAGATTACCAACAAGGCTGAGGTTAACAACAGCGATAAGCCTTGGCAGGTTAAATATATGGAAATGGCAGTTTGCTCTATTTTCCATGACCTTGAAAAGTATTCTGCTCACCAGCCTCTCCTTGAAAAGAAGGTTACCGCCGTTAACGACAAGATCTATTCCGGCTCTATGGAAATCTTCAACGAGCTTAAGGAAAAGCATGCTGCACTTAAGGCGAAGGCAGAAAACAATGTAAACGCTATGGAAATGAAGCGTAACAACGGCGATATACTCACCGAAAACGAAGCAGACGTTGCATGGTTCTATGAATATATGTGCGAATGTCTTGACCAGTTCTTGGAAGTATTCGTTGGTTAATTTAACTATTTTAAACTATAATGTTAGGAGGGAATGAATGTGGCATTTTTAATGGATGCGGTGCTGGTCTTGTTTATGGTCGGTATCATCATTCTTTATGCGAAAAGAGGCGCGGTTAAATCGGTTTACGGCTTGCTCACAACCGTTGTTGCCTGCTTTGCCGCATTCTTCCTCGGACCTGTTATCGGTTCGAGTTTGATAAAGCCCTTTTTGGGCGGAACCGAGGATGCTGTGTTTGATGCGCTTATGCCCATAGTTGAATCGGTTGAGGGCGCATTTAACATCGGCGCACTCTTTGATAATATCCCCAAGGAATTTAGCGATCTTATCGCACGCTGCGGCGCAGACCTTGATTCTCTTAAGGATTCCTTTGGTGCGATTACTGCAGGTACAGAGGCTGACGTGCGCGAGCTTGCGCAGATGATCGCAGGCCCTGTTACCGAATATGTTTCTAAAGCATTGGGATGCGTTGCATTGTATCTTATTGCAACTATCGTTATGCTTATTCTCAAGGGAATTATCCTTCCCGTTGTCAAGCTTCCCCTTATTAAACAGGCTGACGGCTTGCTTGGTGCAGTTATCGGTGCTGTAAGCGCATTGGCTTACGCTTGGATAATCTGTATCGCCCTCAGTGCCTTTGTTGAATTCGGCTTGCTTGGTGAATATAATGAGACCTTGGCTGCTCTTGCAGAGAAATCCTTCCTTTTCAGATTTTTCTGCGGTATTTCTCCCTTGGATCTTATTAACATTACATCTGTATTTTAATCAGAATGATCATAGCCGAACTGTTTTACCGGTTCGGCTATGATTGCTGTTTCTATTTGAAACTCTTTAAAATTTTTTCTGTGGAGAGCTTATGTTGGATTTCAATGTCTTGTTTAATAAAGTGTTCAAGCCGACAGATAGCAGCTTTGACCCCAATGCCAATTATTACACGGTTTTTGTAAACTGTGCTCCCGAAGCTGACTATTATGCCGAGTTTGACAGCCAACGCAAAATGTATATAGGCGATTCCTATTATAGGGAAATGGCGATTGACGGTACATTAAGTGTTGACCAATTCCGTACCAATGTTATGTCATTGGGGCAGGAATTTGCCGTAAAAATTAATAATGCATTCATCTTCTTGATGGATTTTGTGAATAAGGATTACGATTCTGCCTTTGCAAAGGAATATTTGCAAACCGTAAGGAAATATAAACAGCCTAACGATACTGTTGCGGTAATTGCGGTGCTTCCCAATGATATGGAAAAAGCCGAAGCCCTTTTGAAATTATTGGAAAATGATATTAACGAAAACGAGGTTTTGTATCTTTACAATAAGCAGCCTTATCGTGAAAAGCTTTTATCCGAGGGTATTTGCGGTATTACTTTGCTTCACAGCTCCAAATCCCTTTATAATGATTTCCGCAGAAAAGAACAATCTCATTTGCAAACCCTTAACAGCGCTCTTGCAGGTCTTCCTGCCGAGGGCGCGGCGGCTATTAAAGCCAAAAAGCAGATTCTTTGGTCCAGCATGGGATGCTCATTCAGCAACCCCAAAATGGAATATCTAAAAAGCTATGTTGCCGTAATGTGCAATAAAGCTATGAAGCTTAATAACGATAATTATGCTAACATTTGCGGCGAGCTTTACAGCGGCATGGCAGAGGATACAAATAAGGCGGCTACTCAGGCTTTGCTTATTGAGGCAGTAGAAAGTATTCCTAAAATAACCAAGGAAATTCCTAAATATGACGGCTATACTTTAAAGGACTATTTCGCTCAGCTTTATGGCGGCGACGGTTATAAAAATGTAGAGCTTACCTTTAAGGTTACCTTGGCAATGATGCCCAACGCGTTAAACGAAAGCGTTGTGGTTAATGTGGCAAACTCCTTGTTTGAACGCGCTTCTAAATATCACAGCCCCGATCTTTTCGGCGAAATTTGCGGATTTTTGAGTGAATACCGCAAAAGCTTCAACCGTCAGTTTGCTTCTACAAGAAATACTATGGTTGCTTTTGTAAATCAACACGCTGAAAACGACAGCTTTGAAGAGGATTTGCGTACATATACCGAAAATTATATCAAAAATTACGAGCTTCAAAAGAGAAGCGATTTCTGGGATTCGGTTGAAAGCTTTGTGAGAAATCATAAGCATCTTTTTGAAAGCTATTGCCAGAAATCTCAAAAGCTCAATGACGAGCTTGTTCAGCTTAAGCGCGAATTGCTTTATCGCAAGGAGGTTAATGTTGATAGCGACGGCATAAGAAGCTATCCTGTTTGCGATATATTTGAGGCTTATGCAAATCCCGAAATCTGCAACGACATTGTTGCAATGTACAGAGAGCCCGAAAACAGAGCTAATGACACAGGTGATGTTGAAATGGATTATCTTATCAAGCTTTCCAGCCCTCCCGGCTTCAGCACATCTGTAAGATACGAAATTGTTACGGGCAACGGCGGATATACTGCATATTTACAGCAGAATATCGGCAAATATCTCCATTTTATCAAAAGTGGGAGGGTGTAAATGTTTGACAAGGTAAATGTAAAAGCAGGCGTTGACGAGGAAGCAAAAACCTGTACCGTTTATGTGAATTGGTCATGGGTAATTCCTAAGGATGCTTCTGCGGCTCCTTCCTGCAAGCTTTTCTGCTGCGGTGTAGAGCAGGATAAGCTTATTAATAACTTTTTGTTCCGTAAACAGGAAATTTTAAATTGGTTTGATAAAGAGGTTGTAAATTTCACCGCTCCTGATTATGACAATATATTCAGACTTTATCATCAAAACCCTTCTAATATGGGTAATTGCTATTATAACACCATAAGCTTCCATAACGGCGATGCGGTGAACCGTCAACAGCCCTTGCGTTTCCCCTATGATGCAAAGAATAAGATATTTCTTATATGTATTTACGACGGCGAGAAATGCGAGCATGAGGTTGTTGCAGTAAATAATGCGAAAAAGCTTGAATATGAATTGGCAAAGCCCAAAAAGCTTTTGGGCTTGTTCGGAGATGACACTCCTGTTTTGAAAAACATCGGAGGAGATTCCCGCCAAAAGGTTTTGATAATCGAAAGAAACGGAAAAACAACCTATTCAATGATACCTAAGGGATATTCCGAATATTATATTTCAAAGCAGATTGCTGAATTGAACCCCGACAAAATACAAATAAAATATTTAACCGATTTTATTTAAAATAAATCCAATTAAATAAAAGGAGACCATTGCAATGCATGATATTATCTGCCCCGATTGCGGCGACCGCTTCTTGGCAAGCGACGTGGCATTTGACTTATCCAAATACATAACCCCTCTTTTGCACGAATCCCCTGAGGATGAAGAAGACGTTCTCTCTGTTAAATTTAAGTTTTACGCAGACGAGGACAGCATTCTTCGCTCCACCGAGCCCGGCAACGATATTCCCTTGGCTTGGGAAACTCCCATAGGCCCCAGCTCCTTGGACCCTCTTTATCCCTATGTTGTTACAGCGGATACAATTTTCCAGTATATTTGCGACAAAATCGGTCAAAAGCCTATTGACCTTGAATATTTTCTTGATAGCATCGAGGAAGCAAACGAGGATAACACCTCAGGCCGTTTCACCTGCACAGCACAGCAGTTGAAAACCATTCGTGAGCTTTATTATGCGTTCTTTGATGTTGCAAAGCAGTCTGTTGGCAGCTTTGACCTTAGCGATAACAATGTTAACATCGCTATTAAAATCCTTCTTCACATAAACAGTACACGCCGTTCCGGTGAAAAGATTACCTTGAGATTGCGTTGCTATAGTGAGGAACGTAACGGTTATCATGTTCCTGACATTATCTTTATTCAGGACGGCTTGGGACGTCCCACTCCTATTAAGAAGTGCTGCCGTTCCTGCGGTACTGTGTTCCCCACAGAAT
>JAZSFY010000286.1:0-3010 GCA_045532415.1 Eubacteriales bacterium
GACACAATGGAGCAGGTTAGAATGCCTATTTCCGAGGTTAGAGCATATATCGAAGAAAAAATCAGATTTTAATTAATATAAGGTAGAAAACGGCGTTTCGCCGTTTTTTGCTTAGATGAGTTGTATTATGGATAATATAAACGTATTGGAAGCCATAACCCAAAGCCTTGAGCATTGCTCCAAGGGCAAAAGAAAAATCGGCGAATATCTTTTGGAAAATTATTCGGCGGCGTCATATATGACAGCGGCAAAATTGTCGGAAACCGTCGGCATTTCGGAATCCACCATAGTGCGCTATGCAACCGAATTGGGGTTTGACGGATATCCCGAGCTTCAATCAGCTTTGAAATATGCCGCAAGAAGCAAGCTCAATTCGGTTCAGCGAATGGAAAGAGCTATAAAGCGATTTGACGGCGACACGCTCCAAAAAAGCTTTAATTCGGATATCGAGTCTATCCGAAAAACCCTTGCTATGACCGATAAAAAGGCTTTTGACGATTTTGTTTCGGCTTTGATAAATGCCCAGCGTATATATATTGTGGGTGCAAGGTCGTCGGCAAGCTTGGGTATTTTTATGAATTATTACCTTTCGATTCTTTTTGATAATGTTCAGCTGGTTCACACGGTTATCGGAAGCGAGGCTTACGACCAGCTTTTCAGAGTTAAAAAGGGCGATGTGGTTTTGGGCATAACCTTCCCCAGATATTCCAAATTAACATTAGAGGTTCTTGAGTTTTCCAAAAAAGCGGGTGCAACGGTTTTAGGTATAACCGACAGTATTCACAGCCCTGTTGTAAAGAATGCGGATATAACCCTTTTTGCAGAAAACGAAAGCGATACCTTTGTAGATTCGTTAACAGCTCCCTTTGCTTTGGTAAACAGTATTTTGACCGAAATCGGCAGAAGGGACCCCGAAAGGATGTCATCAAGATTTGCGGTTTTAGAGCAAATCTGGGCAGAAAATGAAGTTTATGACAACAAGAAAATATGATGTTATCGTTATAGGAGGCGGTCCTGCGGGGCTGTTTTCGGGATACAATGCCGCGCTGAACGGTAATAATGTGCTTCTTTTGGAGAAAAACGACCGTTGCGGCAGAAAATTGAATATAACCGGTAAGGGCCGCTGCAATGTTACAAATATGTGCAGCCGCGATGAATTTTTAAATAATGTTATCGCCAATCCCAGATTTCTTATGGGGGCAATATCCCGTTTTTCTCCCGAGGATACCGTTGCTTTCTTTGAGGCAATGGGTGTAAAAACCAAGGTGGAAAGAGGTAACCGCGTTTTCCCCGAAAGCGACAAGGCGAGAGATATAACCGATGCTCTTGTTAATGCTTGTGAAACTTTGGGTGTGGAAATAAAGCAACGGAGGGTTACAAGCCTTTTGGTTGCCGACGGAAGCATAAAAGGGGTTCGTTGCGGAAAAGAGGAGCTTTTATGCAACAAGGTTATCCTTGCCTGCGGAGGATGCTCTTATCCGAAAACAGGCTCTGACGGAAGCGGTCATAAGCTGGCGGAAAGCGTAGGACACAAAATTACCAAAATACGTCCGTCCTTGGTTCCGCTGACATCTCCCGACAAGCTTTGTCGTGACCTTATGGGGCTTTCCTTGAAAAATGTGGGCATATCCTTTAAAAAGAACGGCAAGATTCTATATGAGGAGCAGGGCGAAATGATGTTTACCCATTTTGGTGTAACAGGTCCTGTTATACTTTCTGCTTCTTCCTATTTAAAGAACGATTTTCCCTATGAAATGCTTATCGACCTAAAGCCTGCCCTTGATGAAAAGACCTTGGACAAGCGTCTGCTGAGGGATTTTTCGGAAAATCAGAACCGTGAATTGAAAAACGGCTTTTCGGCGCTTTTGCCCTCAAAGCTTATTGACCCTTTTATAGGTCTTACGGGAATATCTCCCGAAACAAGGCTTAATTCCCTTACAAAGGAGCAACGAGGGATTATACTTAAGTTAATGAAGGCATTGCCTGTTAAGATAAACGGAACCCGTCCAATAGATGAAGCTATTGTTACGGGAGGCGGAATTGATTGCAATGAAATTAACCCCAAAACGATGGAATCGAAAATAATCTCGGGACTTCATTTTGCAGGGGAGGTTATGGACGTTGACGCCTACACAGGGGGCTTTAATCTTCAAATAGCCTTTTCCACGGGATTTGTGGCAGGTAATTCGGTTTGAGAGGGAGTAAACAATGAATATAATTCTTTGTCTTGATGATAATAACGGCATGATGTTTAACAAAAGACGTCAAAGCCGTGATTGGATAATGAATGAAAAAATACTGAAAATCACCGAAAACCAAAGGTTTTTGATGAATGATTATTCGGCAAAGCTTTTTGGAGAGGGAAATAATATAATAATTTCCGACGATTTTCTCTCTGTGGCGGAAAAAGATGATTTTGTGTTTGTGGAGGAAAAGGTCGAAAGCCTTGATAAGGTCAATTCGGTTTATGCCTTTTATTGGAATAGGGTTTACCCTGCCGATGTTCATTTTTCCTTCGACCTTGAAAGAGAAGGTTTTGTGTTGACCGAGGCTCAGGATTTTTCGGGAAGCTCTCACGAAAAAATCACATTAAAGGTTTATAGGAGAGCATAAGCATGAAACGTATTCTTGTCCTTTTGGCGGTCATCTCTATACTTTTGTGCGGATGCCTTGAGGAGTATGTTGTGGAACCGCCCTCTTATGCTCCTGTTCCTCCTCCTGCACCGAGCAGAACTCTTTCTCTTGAGGAGATTCCTGCATATTCGGGCTCTCCTTATATTGTTATTGACGGAAACCTCCCTTGGTTTACAACAGAGCAGGTGACTAATACCTCATTTGAATATTATTCCGAGCTGGATGAATTGGGACGATGCGGTGTTGTTTATGCATCTATCGGAACCGATATTATGCCAACCGAGGAAAGAGGTAATATCGGCTCGGTAAAGCCTACAGGCTGGCAAATATCCAAATATGATTTTGTTGACGGAAAATATCTTTACAACAGATGCCA
>JAZSFY010000265.1:0-6437 GCA_045532415.1 Eubacteriales bacterium
GGTCTTATTGAATTTGCAGTAAGCAGAGGTATTTATGTTGGCGCAATCTGTGCCGCGCCCTCTATTTTAGGTAAAATGCGCCTTCTTGACGGCAGAAATGCCGCTGTTTATCCCGGCTTTGAGGCAAGCATGAAGAATGCCAACATTACGGGAAGAAAGGTCGAGCGGGACGATATTTTTATAACAGCAGAGGGCATGGGCGTTTCATTTGAATTCGGCTTCAAGCTTATCGAGGTGCTTTTCGGAAGCGAAAAGGTTGCAGACATACGCTATCAAATCAGATATAACTGATAAATCATAAGCCGAAGGGAGGTGGCGGCAATGTCGGAATCACTTAAGGAAAAATTAAAAAGTCCAATAATAACTGCGCCGTTGCTTGTCATCCTTGTTATCGGTGCAATGATATTTTCAAAAAATGCGCTGTCATCATTAGAAAGCCAGACAAACATTTTTGTGGCTGTGGGCATTATCCAGCTTGCCACAATCGGCTTGCCCTGCGTGATTTATTATGTTGTTAAGGGCAGACGCCTTGAGGAGCCGATTTATCTTATTTCAAAAAGCGGTCCTCAGATTATATTTTTGATTTTCGCCGCCTTGTTTTTTGTGTGCGGCTCCCTTCTTATAAAATTTTTATATTTTGTAGGCGGTGCCGAGGTTTCATCGGCGGTTAATTATTATAACACCGTTGCAGGAATCCCCGATACAACAAGACATATCGAAATTATTATGTCGTTTATAATCATTCCTGCGGTTTTAGAGGAGCTTTTGTTCCGCGGTATAATCTTCAGCGAATACCGTAAATACGGCACGGCAAACGCGGTTATCGTTTCGGCTATTGCCTTTTCCATGCTTCATTTTTCCTTTGAGAACTTCCCTGTTTATCTTTTCACGGGGATTGTTTTGGGCTTGGTTACCGCTGTTTCCCGTTCGGTTCTTCCCTCTATCGCTCTCCATTTGCTTTCAAACACATTAAACATCTATGCAAGCGACAGCTTTTTGAGGGTTACAATGGTTAAAAACGGTGAATATTTCATCGGATTTGTGCTAACCGTATTAGCAGGGATTTCCTTGATACTTCTTCTTGCAAGAATGGAAACAATTTTATTAAGCTATTCGGATAAGCCCCCTATGGAGGCGATTCCCCCAAAAAGCTCATCCAATTGGCACAGAGTATTTTTCTCCCCTACATTTATGCTGTTGATTGTTGTATTTATTTGTGCAACGCTTTATCTATAATGTTCTGTAGGAATTATTCTTAAAGAACAGGAAAGGAATTGTTATGGCAGACAACAAAGAGAAAAGCAATATCGATGATATTTTTGATATATTAAATGAGCTTGACGAAAACGGCGATGCCCTGCCTCAAGAGGATGCCCAGCCCTTGGAAGAATCCGCCCTGCAGGCAGAATACGAGCTTTTCCCCGAAGCTGAGCCTCAGGCAGAATTGCAGACTCAGGAATCTATCGACGAAATTTTAAGCCCTCAGGAGCCTCAATCAGACCCTAGGGACAAAAACGGCGACGGAATAAGCAGTATCGACCAAATTTTGGAGATGATTGACGCCGAAAAGCTTCGTGAGGAGCCCTTGGCAGAGGTTGAATTTCCCGAGGAAACCGAAATTCCCGATGCGATTTTCGGTCATCTCACCAACGAAAACGACGATGCCGAAATTCCGGTTATCGGAGAATCCAACCTTCATTTTACCGAGGAATCGGATTCTCAGCTTGAAGAAGCCGAGGAAAGCGAGGCTTTGACCGAGGACGATGAGGACGATGATTACGACGATGACGAATATGAGGTTGTAACCAAGGTCGGCAGAGTTACAAGATTTTTCAAGGGAATGAGCTTTGTTCCCAAGGCGTTTATATATATTCTTGTGGTGGTTTTGGCTTCGGTTTATCTTTCCTATTATATCATCACAATCGGAAACGACGTTTTCGCATTGGTGTCGGATTCAAGAGAGGTTGTTATAACAATCGACGAGGACGATACCGACGAAACGGTTGCCCAGATGCTTGTTGATAACGAGATTATCGAATACGGCTGGGTTTATGAGCTTTATATGAAATACCGCGGTACCGGTGACGACGATTCTCAATATATCCCTGGCGAGCATACCCTTAACCAGAATTTCAATTATTCTCAGATAATCGAAACTCTTACAACAGGTGCGTCATCCCAAAAAATTGTTACGGTTACAATTCCCGAAGGCTATACTGTGGACCAGATAATCGACCTTCTTGTTGAAAACGGAATCGGCGAGCGAACCGATTATGTTGAGGCTATAAACAATTATCCCTATAAATGGGAATTTGTAGAGCAATTAACCGAGCTTGGCTATCCCGAAACCCGTAAATATCGATTAGAGGGCTATTTGTTCCCCGATACCTATGATTTTTATAACGATACCGACGAGGTTTATGTTATAAATAAGATTCTTAATGCCTTTTACGATAAGTTCTGGAAGGAATTTACAAACGAGGATTCCCAAGGAAGCTCTTACCAAAAGAAGCTTTTGGAGGAACAGGGCATGACCTTTGACGATATAGTTGTTTTGGCTTCTATGGTTCAAAGCGAGGGCGGTTTACCCGAGGATTTCTATTATATCTCCTATGTTTTCCAAAACCGTCTTGATAACCCCGAATTGTTCCCCTATCTTGACAGTGATGCTACAATTCAGTATGTTCTCCCCGAAAGAGTAGGCTCGGACGAATTGGATACAAAATTCGATTCACCCTATAATACCTACATTAATCAGGGCTTGCCTCCCGGAGCTATATGCAACCCCAGCCTTGAAGCCTTGAACGCTGTTTTGTTCCCTGCGGCTCCTGTGGATTCCAACGATAACGAAATCAACGCATATTACTTTGTTGCAAATAACGCAGGCAAAACCTATTTTGCTTCTACCTTAAGCGGTCACGAAAACAATATCGAGCAGGTTAAGAAGGACAACGAAGCAATAAAGGCAGGAACCTATGGTCAATAAGATTTTAAAAAACAAACCCGAGCTTCTTTCCCCTGCAGGGAACCTTGAGAAGCTTAAATATGCAGTTAATTACGGTGCCGATGCGGTTTATTGCGCTCTCGACAAATTCGGCATGAGAAAAAGCGCAGGCAACCTTTCCCCCGAGGAATTAAGATTGGGCTTGGATTATGCCCACGCAAGGGGCGCAAAGGTTTATATTACAATGAACACAATGCCGAGAGATACCGAATTGGCTGATTTAAGGGAATATGTTAATATTCTTTCGGAAATAACTCCTGATGGGTTTATTGTAAGCGACCCCGGCGTTATGGATATTATCAAAAGCGGGATTCCCGATGCCAACCTTCATCTTTCCACCCAAGCCTCAACAGTAAATTCTGCGGCGGTTAATTTCTGGGCAAGATACGGTGTTAGCCGAGTTGTGCTGGCAAGAGAGCTTTCTCTTGATGAAATCCGCCTTATCCGTCAGAATATCTCCCCCGAAACCGAGATAGAATGCTTTGTTCACGGGGCTATGTGTGTTTCCTATTCGGGAAGATGCCTTCTTTCCAATTATCTTACAAACCGAAACGCAAATGCAGGTCAATGCGCTCAGCCCTGCCGTTGGAAATATCACCTCCGCGAGGAGAAGCGCAGCGAAAATATGTATGCCGAGGAGGACGAAAAGGGCACATACGTATTTTCATCCCGTGATATGCGGATGATTGAGCATATCGGGGATTTGGTTGATGCAGGCATCGATTCCTTTAAGATTGAAGGAAGAATGAAAAGCGCATATTATACTGCGGCAATAACCAACGCCTACCGTATTGCAATAGACAACTATTTTGATGGCAAGGATTATGACATAGGCTGTACCCGTGAAACCGAAAACGTCAGCCACCGTGAATACGGCACAGGTTATTTCTATTCCTCTCCCGATACCGATGCAAATATTGTTGATGCAAACGAATATATCGCCGACCGTCCTTTTCTTGCAACTGTTACAGAATTTGACAGCGAAAGGGGCTTGGCAAAATGCTTCCAGCGAAACAAAATGTTTAAGGGCGCGAATGCCAACCTTCTTTCTCCAAAAAGCTTCGGCAGAGATTTTGTAATCGGAAATCTTTATGATATGGATATGAACCCCATTGAATCTACACCTCATGCAGGCATGGAATTTTATATGGAAATCGATTCCGCCAAAGCAGGCGACATTGTGAGAGGTTGAACAACAGGTTTTTCGATTTGAATAAAGTAACTTTATACGTAATCAAAGTAAGAATTTAAATGTAGGGGAGGGGCTTTATGGGGTCCCCGAAAATCGAAGATTTTTGGGGTTATATGCTCCTCCCGAAAGCAAAAGTTACGTGAAAGCAGCACAGGCGGAGAATATAACCCCAAAAACGACAAGCGTTTTCGGGGACCCCATGAAGCCCCGCCCCTACGATCGTATTGTTATTTCAATTTGAATAAAGTAACTTTATACAAATCTATTATCTATTATCTATTATCTATTATCTCTTATCTCTCAAACGGGCGGAGCAAGCCCCGCCCCTACAAGGTGATTTATGACTTTAAAGGATTTAGCAACCGAAAAAATAACAATCATTTCAGGGCCTTACGGCTCGGGAAAGACAAATATTGCAGTTAACCTTGCAATGGAGCTTGGAGCAAGCGGAGTTGAATGCCGCATTGCCGACCTTGATATTGTTAACCCTTATTTCCGCAGCGCAGATAACGAAAAAATGCTAGCAGAATATGGGGTTCGCACATTAATACCCGAATTTGCCAACACTAATGTTGACATTCCTGCGCTACCCAAGGATTATCAGCTTTTGTTTACAGGCAACGGTAAATCTGTTGCCGATGTAGGCGGCGACGGCGACGGCGCGGCTGTTTTGGGTTTTTCCCATGATGATTATATCAGCGCAGGCTATAAAATGTATTTTGTTTATAACCGTTACCGCTATGTTACGGTAACAGCCGAGGGCGCCATTGAGGTTCTCGAGGCAATCCAGCGTGCAAGCGGCTTGAAGTTTTCGGGTATTATAAATAACAGCAACATCGGCATAGAAACCGATGAAGCAACAATCATCAATGCCATTCCCTATGCAGAGGACCTTGCCAAAAAGGCAAATCTTCCCCTGCTTTGCACAACAATCCCCGATTGGCTTGATGTTCCAAACACGATAAAAATAAAAGATATAACAAAAAAACTATTTTGATTGAGGAAAAGACTATGAACAAAGTTACCTTCAAAACCGAGCTTTGTAAGGGCTGCGGTCTTTGCGTAACAGCTTGTCCCAAGAAGATTATCGCTCTTGACAAGTCGATTCTTAACGCAAAGGGTTATCATCCCGCAGCAATTACAGATTCCGAAAAATGCATTGCCTGCGCTTTCTGCGCAACAATGTGTCCCGATGTTGTTATTAAAGTAGAAAGAGGTGTGTGAAATGGGTGAAAAGCTTTTAATGAAGGGCAACGAAGCCATTGCAGAAGCGGCAATCCGTTCGGGTTGTAAGCTGTTCTTCGGTTACCCTATCACTCCCCAAACAGAGCTTGCCGAATATATGGCAAAGCAGATGCCCAAGCGCGACGGTCTGAGCCTTCAGGCTGAAAGTGAGGTTGCGGCAATTAACATGGTGCTTGGTGCGGCAAGTACAGGCGCACGTGTTATCACCTCCTCATCCTCTCCCGGAATTTCCTTAAAGAGCGAGGGTATTTCTTATCTTATCGGCTCCGACCTTCCCTGCGTTATCGTTAACGTTCAAAGAGGCGGTCCCGGCTTGGGCGGTATCCAACCTGCACAAAGTGACTATAATCAGGCCACCAAGGCAATCGGCCACGGTGACGGTCACATTCTCGTTCTCGCTCCCAACTCTGTTCAGGAAATTGCAACATTGGTTGGCGAGGCTTTTGACTTGGCAGACATCTACCGTATGCCTTGTATGATTCTTGCTGACGGCGCTCTCGGTCAGATGATGGAGCCTGTTGACTTTGAAGCAAAGCCTGCACGCGAAATCCCCGAAAAGGATTGGGCTTGCTGCGGTCACGGCGGTAAGAGAATACATAATATTGTAAACTCTCTTTATATCGAGCCCGAGGAATTGGAAAGAATCGTTGTAGAACGCTTTGAAAGATATAAGAAGATTGAGGAAACCGAGGTTAAGTATGAGGAATACATGACCGAGGATGCCGACATCGTTATCGTATCCTACGGTATCACCTCCAGAATTGCAAAAACCGCAGTTCGCAATGCCCGCAAGAAGGGTATTAAGGCAGGTCTTTTCCGTCCTATTACACTTTATCCCTTCCCCACAAAGGAATTGAACGCGTTGGCTGACAAGACAAAATGCTTCCTTTCTGTTGAAATGAACATGGGTCAGATGGTTAACGACATTAAGCTTGCAATCGAATGCAAGAAACCGGTATATCACTACGGAAGAACGGGCGGTATGATTCCCTCTCC
>JAZSFY010000080.1:0-2108 GCA_045532415.1 Eubacteriales bacterium
GGCTCGGTTGTTTGCCATTTAATCGTTTTTGTGGTCTGCTTTACTGTTTTGAAAAGGAAATTGGATTTGAAATTCCCTTTGATGAAAAACGTTATCAAGCCTGCAATTGCGTCAATCGTTATGGGCGTGGCAGTGTTTGGAGTTTATAAGCTCCTTTCGGCAATTATAACCGATATAATTGCTTCGGCTGCTGTTTGCAACGTTATAAGCACTCTTGCTTCAATCGCAATCGGCGTTATAATTTATGCTGTTGCCATCGTTATATTAAAGGTCCTTTCCGAGGAGGAATGGACTATGGTTCCCTTCGGCACAAAAATTTTATCCGTATTAAAAAAATTGCATATATATTAAAAAGGACGGTCCGGTATGTATTACACAAACAAACCTATCGAAAAAACCACCCCTAATTATTGCGAAAATCCCTCCAAAGAAAGAAAAAATCTTATATTGGGACTTCCCATTCACTCTATCGAGGAAAAGAATTTCTTTTCTAACCCCGGCGAATTGGCAAACCGCAATTACGACACAAATTATCCCCAGCTTACCGACGGAAAATATTCCAAGGACACTGTTTTTGAAAACGAAGAATGGTTCCATTTCAACCGTGGCGGCGGAAGAATTATCACCTTTAAGCTTCCCTATGTTTGCTCGGTTGACGGCTTTTCGGTAAATACCTTAAGAAAAGACGGAATCGGTATCCGTTCTCCCAGATATATGAAATTCAGAGTATCGGTTGACGGTGAAAATTTTGAAACCGTTTACAACAACACCGATACAAGAACCGGCGTAGACTTTAGAATCCACAAAATCAGCGGTGAATTTAAGGCTGTAAAGGCTTTGTACGTTCAAATCATCGTTGAGGTTGTTCAACACGTTTATATCGACGAAATCGAGGTTTACGGTTGCACCGATACCCAAGACGCTCTCACACCCGTTGCAAACGATATTCCCCTTTGGGAAGAATTTAAAGCACCCAGAGAATACCATAAATATCCCGATGTTGATGAATTGGGTTGCGAAAACATCGACCTTATTTATAACTTTGCAAACCCCGACACAGATATTTGCATAAAGAAAGCCGAAGAACTTCTTCCCCAAGTTGCATATCTCGACAAGGACGGCAACATCAAGGACACTCTTATGGACGGCTTCCTTTTCCTCCCCGACGTTTCATTTGACTTCCACCCCAAGGGAGCTAAATGCGCCGAAGGCTGGAAAAGCTATATGAACAGCCTCTTTATCCCCGACAGAAACCTTGACGCACTCAACAAAACCGTTCAAAAGGTTAAAGATGCTCTCAACAAGCCCGATTACAAGGTTGGCGTTTATTTTACAATCCTTTATACCTTCACCGACCCCGAAATATTCGGTGAGCTTGACGGCGAAGAAATCACATTTGACACCTTTGAAAAGCGCAAGAAGGGTGTAAAGTGGTTGGTTGACAATTATATCAAACGCCACAAGGAAGGCAATTATTCCAACACCGAAATTAAAGGCTTCTATTGGTTCGAGGAGGCTTTGAACCCTTGGGACAAATATGAAGAAGATATGATCAGATGGACCTGCGATTACGTTCATTCTCTTGGTTACAAATGCTTCTGGGTTCCCTATTACAAGGCGCAAGGTTGTGAAAACTGGAAGGATTACGGCTTTGACGTTGCTTGTATGCAACCCAACTATGCTTTCGACGACGTGTTCCCCGGTCTTACTCCCCAACGTCTTTACGATACAGCTACCGAAGCAAAGAAAGTGGGTATGTGCGTAGAGCTTGAAATTTGGAAGGTTAGAGAAGACGAAAACGGCAACATCGACAACCCCGACAACATCGAAAGGCTCGTAAACTATTTCAAAGTCGGCGCAGAAACCGGTTATATGAACTCGATTAAGATTTACTATCAAGGAAGCCAAATCAGCGAATGTATCGCCAACGGTTGGAAATCCAAAAACGCAAGATACAGAGAGCTTTACGATATGTGGTATCTCTATGCAAAAAACAAATTGACCGCAAAATAGGAGTTAATTATGTATTACACAAACAAGCCTATTGAAAAAATAGTTCCTAATTATTGCGAAAACCCTTCCAAAGAAGAAAAAAATCTTCTTTTGGG
>JAZSFY010000202.1:0-2796 GCA_045532415.1 Eubacteriales bacterium
CGAAATAGGCAACGCCATTCGTGGCGACGATTCCAAGTTGTCGGACTTGGAAATGGAGTCCTTTATGTACGCAAAAGAATCGGAAAAATTTATTGATTCAAACATTCTTGAAGGCATGACCTCGATCTCTGCCCTTCTTAAAGCTAAAGAAAAAGATAATTCCACTAATGATAGAAAAATCATAAAAGTTTTGTATAATGAAGAAAAAGTAAAAAAGAATTTCAGAGAGTTTTCTTTTCTTAGAAAAATGGCAGAATTGCATTCCTTCGAGCTTGAAACTGTTTCTCCTGCCGTTATTGAGGAAAGCACAATAGGTAATACTCACGGTGGCGTTATTGCGATTTGTACCGGACGAACAATAAAAACGCTGTCAGAGGGCGATATTTTGCCAAACGGCTGTTATTTTATGCTTGAAGGCATTGAAGATCCTTATAATTTCGGTTATTCCCTGCGTTCTCTTTACGCCTCTGGTGTAACAGGAATTATTCTCTCCCCTCGAAATTGGATGAGTGCTTCAGGGGTTGTTTCAAGGGCATCTGCCGGAGCTTCTGAATTGCTTGACGTCTATATTTCTGAACCTACCGACGCTATTTCTCTTTTCAAATCAAAGAATTATAAAATTTATTGTGCTGACAACTCAAATTCGGTGTCCATTTATGAGACCGAATTAAAAAAGCCTCTACTTGTTATCATTGGAGGCGAAAAAAGAGGTAATTCAAAAGCAGTTCTTGAAGCGTCAGATAAAATAATACATATAGATTACGGACGTGACTTCCCCGCCGCTCTTTCTGCAGCCTCCGCATCAACAGTTATAGCGTTTGAAGTCATGCGACAGAACAATTTGTAATATAAAAACCGTAATAGGAAAAACTTTCTCCCTAAAATACACAGCACATTCCATATTTGGAATTTACGGCTTGTTGATAATATCTAAAGCAAAAAATAAAAAATCGGCCGAAAATCAGCCGATTTTTTGTTTTATTTAAGAAAGTTTTCTTCCTAAAAGAACTCCCATAACAGATGCCATCATAAGTCCTCTTGTCCAGCCGCTTGAGTCGCCCAGACAATAGAGTCCCTTAATATTTGTATTTAACTCTGCATCCATTTTTACACGGTTACTGTAAAATTTAAGTTCCGGTGAATACAAAAGCGTTTCCGTTGAAGCAACACCTGGAACTACCTTATCCATAGCCTGAATGAAATTGATAATATTTGTCATCGCACGATAAGGAATAGCCGCGGTAATATCACCCGCAACAGCATCGGGGAGCGAAGGGCGAAGATTTGACTGAGAAAGTTCCTTTGGCCAAGTTCTCTTGCCGTCAAGAATATCCCCAAAACGTTGAACCAGGATGTGCCCTGCTCCAAGCATATTAGTAAGCTCTCCAACCTTTTGAGCGTACTCAATAGGTTGATTGAAAGGTACGCTGAAATTATGAGAAACAAGAATAGCAAAATTTGTATTATTGGATTTGAGTTCCTTATATGAGTGACCGTTTACAACGGCGAGATTATTGTCATAGTTTTCCTGACTTACAAAGCCACCGGGGTTTTGGCAGAACGTTCTGACCTTGTTTTTGAAGGGTTGGGGATAACCAACGAGCTTTGCTTCGTAAAGCACCTTATTGACTTTTTCCATGATCTCGTTTCTGACCTCAACTCTGACGCCGATATCAACAGTTCCGGGGGCATGAGCAATACCATGCTCTTCGCAAAGCTTCTCAAGCCAATCTGCACCTCTGCGTCCCGTTGCAACAACGACGTGGTCAGCTCTCATCTCTATTTCTTCGCCATTTTTGATTATAGCAACCCCAAGGCAAACGTTGTCTTCAAGAATAAGATCGGTACATTCACAACCGAATATTATCTCAACGCCATTATTTATCAAATACTGTTCAATGGCAAAGTAAATATCCTGTGCTTTTTCAGTTCCCAGATGTCTTATGGGACAGTCAACGAGCTTAAGTCCTGCTTTGATAGCATTCTTTCTTATCTCTTTAACTTCTTCCGTAGCTTCAAGACCTTCAACGTGAGTATCAGCTCCGAAATCAAGATATATCTTATCCGTATAATCAATAATTTCCTGGGCAATATCCTCGCCTATAAGGCTTGGCAGATCTCCGCCTACTTCGTAACTGAGCGAAAGCTTTCCGTCAGAGAAAGCACCTGCTCCTGAAAAGCCTGTCGTAATATGGCAATAAGGCTTACAGTTGACGCATTGTTTAGTTTGTTTTTTAGGGCAACGACGATTTTCGACGGCCAGCCCTTTCTCGATTATTGTAATCTTCTTTTTGCTTCCTTTTTTAAGCATTTCAAGTGCAGTGAAAATTCCTGCCGGACCTGCACCGATGATTATTACACTTTCCTGCATATTGAACCTCCAAAATTATAAAACGCTTTGTAAAAATTGTCTTGTTCTTGGATTTTGAGGATTTTCAAAAATTTCCTGAGGTGTTCCCTGTTCTGCTATGCCTTTATCGCAAACAAACAAGATCCTGTCAGCAACCTCACGAGCAAATCCCATTTCATGCGTAACTACCGCCATTGTCATACCCTCTGTGGCGAGGCTTTTCATAACTTCAAGAACCTCTCCTACCATTTCGGGATCAAGTGCCGACGTAGGTTCATCAAAAAGCATCACATCCGGTTTCATCATAAGCGCTCTTACGATAGCGATTCTTTGCTTCTGTCCGCCTGAAAGTTGATTTGGATACACATAAGCTTTATCAGAAAGACCGACTCGCTCAAGCAGCTTAAAAGCTTCTTCTTCCGCTGCCGATTTGCTTATGCCGAGCA
>JAZSFY010000101.1:0-1646 GCA_045532415.1 Eubacteriales bacterium
GGAAAAATCAAATTGGTAACAATACTTGCAGAAAAGCCCGATGTGGGCAATAAGATTGCCGCCGCCTTAGATAAGATATATCTTTCCAACGGCAACACGGTTGATTTTAAGGGCTTGAAGGCCAACGAAAAGGCAATTAAATCCCAGCAAAACCGCGACGGCTATTTAAAAATTCAATATAAAGGCCACGATTGCTATATAACATGGGGTTATGGCCACCTTTGCACATTAAAGCAGGCATCCGACTATAATCCTGCTTATAAAAGCTGGCGTAATATCCCTTTGCCATTTATTCCCAAGGATTACGGCATCAAGCTTCGTACAAGCTCCAATTCAAATTGGGACGCCAAGGTTGAAAAGCAGTTTAACATTGTCAAGGACCTTTTTTCTAAAAGCGACCTTATTATTAATGCAACCGACTTTGACCGCGAGGGCGAGGTTATCTTTGCCTATATCTATGAAATGTCGGGGGTTCAAAAGCCTGTTAAGCGCGCCTGCTTTTCTTCCCAAACCAAAGAGGGAATCATCGAGGGCTTTACCAAAAATATCAAAACCTCCGAAGATATGAAATTAACCGAAGCCGCAGGCAGAATGCGCGGTATTGCCGATTGGGTTGTGGGTGCAAATCTTACAGCAGCCATGACCTTGAAAAATCCGGGTGCAGGAGTTATGAGTGTCGGACGTGTTCAAACTCCGACTCTTGCTATGCTTGTTGAGAGGGAATTGGCGGTAATCAATTTCCAAAAAGCTCCCTATTGGGCAATCGAGGCTTTGTTTACAAATTCAGCAGGCGAGCAATTCAAGGCAAAGCACAGTATCGAAAAGATTCTTGATAAAACCGAGGCAGAATCGCTTTTTGCCAAGATTAACGGCAATGAGGGAATTGTTACAGACATAAAGAAAAAGAAGGTCAAAAAGGAGCCTCCTCTGTTGTATAGCCTTTCTGCCCTTCAAATGGACGCAAATTCAAAATTTGGCTTCACACTCGACCAAACCCTCGAAATAGTTCAAAAGCTTTATGACGACGGTTTTACGACCTATCCTCGTACCAACTCCCAATATCTCACCGAGGATATGGAGCCTGTTGTCAATTCGGTTCTGGATAAGCTTTCCGAGGTTTCAATATATAAAGGGCTTATTAATGACCGTCCGAGAGAATTTGACAAAAAGCATTATTTCGATAATAAAAAGGTGGAATCTCACTTTGCAATAATCCCCACGGGTAATATCCCCAAGGGCTTACCTAACGACCATAAAAAGGTTTATGACCTTATCTGCCGTTCTGTAATCAAAATGCTTTACGGCGCGGCTACATTAGAGCAAACTAAGGTTACCATTGATGTAAACGGCGAGGAATTTAAAGCAAACGGCTCCATAATCGTTGATGCAGGCTGGATGGCGGTTGGCGATGCCTCCAAAACCGAGCTTCTTCCTTCTCTCGCTGTCGGCGAGGTCTTAAAGGGGGAATATAAGCTTTGTGATAAAATGAGCGAGCCTCCCAAAAGATACACAGATAAAACAATCCTTGCCGCAATGCTTTCTGCAGGCAAGGACCTTGATGATGCGGCTTTGAAAAAGCTTATGTCCGACCCCAAAACAGGAAGTCGGATCGTAGCCATGTCGTTCTGTGAGCCAAGGAGTTGTTC
>JAZSFY010000365.1:0-3614 GCA_045532415.1 Eubacteriales bacterium
GTTCTCAATTTTCAAAAACCAGTTGATTTGTTTGAATTTCTTCTCGAAAAGTGTTGCACTTAGTTTGACAATTCATCTACAAATTATTGAATATTAATAACAACTTCGCAGGGTTCGGACCAACCGAGATATTCGCTATATACAAAGCTGAATTTAGCCTCCCCTGTGTAATCCTTTTCAGGATAGAAATCAAAGGTGCCATCTTCGTTCATTGTGACAGAACCGTGGTCAGCGGTCAAATGAATTTCAAATTCACGAAGCTTTTCGGTGTCAAATTCCAACTTTCCTGTAAATACTTCGTTCTTTGTAGCAGTATACTTTAGATTTTCAAGCTTATCGGGAGTATACTGCATATCACCCTTAATGTAATGGTATGTTGTATCATAAATTGTACGAGCCATCAAGTTTTCAGACTTTGCTGCATCGCGATAAATGAACGTACTCTGATAATACATATTAACAGCATCATTCATGTAGCCAAATTCAACACCGCCTGCAAGATACTGCATATACTTCTTGAAGAACAATTTGTTACGGAGAGCATCGGTACAAATTTCCATTTCAATACCCATACCGTAAAGCTCGGTAAACTTAGCACAGTTAACAACCTTGCTATAAGGAGATTCTTCATCAAATACGTAGTTGGGCTGCATTACTGCAACGTCAAAGCCATATTCTGCCCACTGGTTGAAGCCAGGTGCACAATACCAAGGAATCCAATAGAAATCACGACCGGTTGCATGAACAAGATCAGCGGTATCGTTAATCATGTCATTGGAGCCGCTATCCTTCATAACGATTTCTTCGTGATACCAATAATAACCTACAAGCTCGATATTCTTGAAGTTAGCTTCAGCGAATCTCTTTTCAACTTCATCGATATACCACTTGATTGCCTTAATACGGTCTGCATAATTAGCAAAGTTTTCAGAAACACCGTCACCGTCTACATCACCAAAGTTAGCTGTATCGGTAGAGGGATAATAAATGGTCATTGTTACTTTATAAGTAAAGTCTTCAGCAAGGCCCAATGCCTGTTTAACCTGACCTGCAGCTTCTTCCAAAGCCATGATATGCTCACCATCGGTAAACAAGTCGTTCAATGTCCATTCCCAGTCAGACTTCAAGCCCTTTTCATAGGGATAACCGCCGCTGGGGAATTTTGTATTGTTGTAAAGGAAAAGGAAGCTGTCGAACATTACGTCCTTAATATTGCCTTCTGTATCAACATAAGCAAGATAAGGAATCAAATCTTCAACCCTATAAGGTTCGCTATCATTTGTGTGATAGAGCAAGCAAAGGTCCTTGGAACCGCCGAGCAATTCTTCAGAGGGTTCCATACGCTTGCCGCTGAAAAGATTCTTGGTAGCAAGGCCTGCATCTGCGGGAGATGTTGCGCCTGCAGAAGTCTTTTTACCATAAACTTCAAGCTCATCACAGCCAACCCAAGAAATAACATCAAAAGCAAACGCTACATAACGTGCCTTCAAAGGTGTTGTAAGAACAAGCTCACCCTTGTAAATCGCATCAGCACCATCGCCAGTCAAATCAAACTTACCAGCATTATACCAATTAATACCGTCATCAGAAACATAAACGGTAGTGATGTCGGGATTATGAACAGCCCATTCTTCCTTATTTGTAAAGCTTGCAGTGAACTTATCCACATAGGACAAATGACCGAGGTCGTAAATTACTTTTCTGCCGCCGCCTGCATTAAACTTGAAGAATTTTCCGTTATGTATATCGGTATTTGTAGCAAACTTACCGTCAGTAAGCAATTCAGAGGTAACGTCAGTATTATTTTTATAGCTGCTTTGACCGGGATCGCTATCTGCGATAATCTGCTCATCCATGCCGAGGATCAAGTTTTGATATTCATCGCTACCTTCGGTTCCCCATTCTGTAATGTCAGTATCAATTACAGGAGCGGGATAAAGAACGTCGGGTTCCTGATCACGGTATGCATAAACAGCAACTTCCTCTACCATGTGCATGTTACAATCTGTCGCATACATAGTAATCTCTATATAACGCGCAGTTGCGGTTTTCTGCAAAGGAAGAGAGAATTTATAGCTACCGCTGGTAACAACTGTGTTACCATAAAGGATGCCAAGATCAGTACGGTTATTCTTGTTATCAATAGCAGTAATCTTAATAGCAGCAGGCAAATAAATTCTTACTGCTGTGTTTACAAAGAAGCTAACTTCAACAGCACCAACGTCTTTAACGTTTCTTGCAAGGTTTACCTTAATGGTAATTTCTTGTCCTCCGTTAAAGCCTACCCATGTTTCACCTTCATAATAACCGCTTGTTTGTCCGTCGGTAAGCATGGTGCCTTTATCCTTGAAGCTATCATTCATTGTTCCTGTAACTTCATATTTCTTATCCTTAGATACCAAAACCTTGGTATAATCGCGGATAACATCTGCGCCATCGTTAGGAGCAGCAACCGCGCCAAGTGTCTGATATGCATTCCTAACTTCTTCTATAAACTCCTTATTGCCCTCGTTGCCTTCGATGTCAGCCATAACGGACACTTCATCAAGGAATATCCAAGCACCGGTTTTGCTGATAGAGAAGCGAATATACTTTGCCTTAACATATTCAGGAATAGAAAGCTCTGCTACCTGAACAATGCCTGCCTCAAAAGCGGGCTTTTTCATTGCATCGAATGTGCGATCGTTACCGTCAGCATTGATTGCTTCCCAATTCTGTCCATCCATAGAAGCGTATACATAAATTGTACCGGGGGCAGAAATACCTGCAGCAGGAAGAGAAAAATAAGCAACAGTAAACTTATGAATCTTGTCATATTCTTTTCCAAGATCAACGTCTACACTAAGGGAGGATACAGTATATCCGGAAAGTGTTTGATCATAAAAATTATCTACGGCAATACCTGTAACACCGTCAGTTAATTCTGTTCCATAAGAATCAGGGTATTGAGCATCAGCCTCAGCAGGCTTTTTGCCGGAATAAGTTGTATAAGATGCGCCGCCGGAAATTATGGTTTCTTTCGCACCTTCAGCAACTTCAACGCCTGTTCTTGTCGCATAAACCTTAGCAGGTTTTGAAACTTCAGATTTTTCGTTTTCACTTACTTCAATAGAAGAAGCTTCTTCAGAAGAAGATGTTGTGGTTGCGTCATCAACACAAGCAACAGCAAAAACAGAAAAAACCATTATGATTGCGAGAATCAAAGCAATTTTTTTCATAATCGTCTTCCTTTTCTAAATTTTTATTCATTATACCATATATATTTTATTTTGTCATCCTATTTTTGAAAAATTTTTCAATAAATAAAGTGCTTTGT
Source organism: Eubacteriales bacterium (assembly GCA_045532415.1). Lineage (GTDB taxonomy): Bacteria > Bacillota > Clostridia > Oscillospirales > CAG-382 > Coliplasma. Next base: position 3,317 of record JAZSFY010000365.1, read on the forward strand.
TTCCAAAGCACTTTAAGTAAATTATGCGTTTTCTTCAAGATAGGAAACAACGTCTCCTACTGTGAGCAATGTAGGAAGAACAGATTCATCAAAGATGATTCCAAAGCGTTCTTCACAGAGAACAACCAAGTCAGCAAGCTCCAAGGAATTGAAGCCCAAGTCGTTCATAAGCTCAGCCTCGGGCTTAATAAGATCGGGGCTGATGTCCATTTCTTCAACAAGTAAATCTTTAAGCTTAGTTAACATAAAATACCTCTTTTTTATGAAAGTTTATATCTAATAATTTTCTTTGTTGTTG
>JAZSFY010000146.1:0-6560 GCA_045532415.1 Eubacteriales bacterium
TATTATTGCTTCCCCAAGGAAAAAATTCCTGTTGCAAAGGCAAGGCTTGCCGCAGAGGAAATATACAAAATCAAAAAATCACAAAAAAGACGCTCGAAAGAAGAAAGGCAGACACAATGAAAAAATTATTATCTTTTCTACTCATCTCAATGCTTACACTCGGAATGGTTTTGTCAACAGGCTGTTCCTCTGATGAAGCAAGCGGCACATCCTCTCAAGGTGCCGAATCTTCTCAAGAATCCACAGAGAAAACAAAGCTTAGAGTTGCATCCTACAATATTGCCCATGTAGGACAATATAATTTCACAGAAGCAAATTACAAAGACCTTGCCGATGTTATTCTTTCTCAAAATCTCGATATTGTTGGTATACAAGAAGCGGTTTGCGGTGTATTCAGCGCAGGCAAGCCCAACGAACGTTATACAGACAGCTTAGCTAAGCTTAAGGAGCTTACAAAATTCGAATATGCTTATTATCTCAATTGGGATGACGAAAGCAATACTGCATGGGGTATACTTTCAAAATATCCCTTGGCAAACCCCAACGAGGGCACACTTAAGGAAGCAACCATCGAATCGTTAACCACAAACAGCGACCACTTTTATAACGAAAACGAGAAAAACACGGTTACAAACTATGCCATCTCTCTCGAAGCAGGCGGTGTTTCTCCTAAATTCAATGTAAACGGCAAGGAAATCACCTTTGCTGTTGCCCATTCAAGACCTGCCGATTATGCAAAAGCCTTTGGTTATCTTGACGGAAGCGAAAAGAGCTTTATTATGGTTGGCGACTTTAACAACCCTGCATATACCGACCTTACAGATTTTGCATTATCTAACGGCACAACCTTGGGAAGCTTTCTTAACCTTGTAAACAATGATAGCAACAAGCTTATAACCTTCCCCAGAGATCAGAAATTCATGGACAACATTCTCTATACAAAATCCGATTTCACCCTTGTTTCAAGCGGTGTTGTTGAAACCGATTCTACCGTTTCCGACCATTATCTTCTTTGGGCAGAATTTGAAATTTAATTAGTATTTAAAGAAAAAATGACCTTTGGGAATCCCCAAAGGTCATTTTTATACTTATATTACGCAAATATAATTCTCTTTAAAGCAAGATAGTCAACTGCTGAAATTTTTCCGTCGCCGGAAACATCGCAACGAGCAAACGCTGTGGACTGTTCCTTCAAGCTTTCAACCTTCATGCTGCCGAAAATAATACGCTTTAAAATGAGATAGTCGGTTGCGGTAACTTCACCGTTGCAATCAACGTCGCCCAAAACATATTCGGGCTCCTCGCCTGTTGCGGGAATTACTTCTGTTTCAAGAACCTTTCCGCAGGTTGTGCAGGTTTTCTGCTTCAAGCCGTCCTCGGTTGCGGTTGCATCCTTAACAATTTCCCAATCGCCTGCAACGCAGGTGTGAGTATCTGTATCGGTATTGGTGTTCTCGGTTCCGTAAACCTCAATTTCATTAAGGAATGCCCAAGTACCAACAACGCTTACGCTAACCTTCAAATATCTGCCGGTAAGCTTCAAATTCGAAAGCTCGCTCCAATAAGCCAATTCATTTATGTAGGTATTTTCATCGCCGTTTCCTTCTTTAATAGGCAGAGAATTTGCATATTCTGCAAAATTAACGCCGTCGTTGGAAACCGCAAGAGTAATCTTGTCGGGAGAAGAAACACCGTATTCATAAATGTTAGCAAGATGCACCTTAACCTTAGAAACATCATACTTTTTGCCAAGGTCAAAAATCACATAACCCTTGCCGTCTGCTGTATTGCTGTTTGCAGCAGTATTAAACGCAAACCAATTATTTACAACGGTAACAACATCGGAAGAAGCAACTCCGTCTGTAAGGCTTGCGCCATAACCTGCATTGTTAACTATTGCCATATCTCCAGAAACGGTATAATTCTTTCCGCTTACAAGGTTTTGAGATGTGGGAGCTTCAACTCTGATATATGCACCTACCGAAACACCGGGATATTGACCGAGAGTTACGCCATGGAAGCTTAAAACATCGCCCACGGATGCATTACTGAGGATGCCATGGCTTGTTTGGCTATCCTTAATTGCAGTGCTGTAATGGCAGGCTATCATAAATTCGTCATCTGTAAGCTTAACCGAAGGAGTTGAGGTTCCGTTTCCTTGGAATTTTTCCTTAATATACCAAGCTTGACGGGCATTGTCCCACGCGCAGACAGCATTTAAGGTATAAGCAATATTAGCGGTGGAAACAGATATTTCACCGAATCCGCTTGTATAAATAAAGCAATCGCCGTCCTCAATATATCCGTTGATGCCGTTAACACGGATACCGCCTTCGTTAAAGCCGCTTACGTTCAAAGCGTTGTTCAAAGCGGTTGCTGCGCTGTCAACCTCGTCCTGTGTGGCAGAGGTTTTATAGTATACCTCATAAGCGTTATAGTAAGCATAACGAACCGTTCTCATCTGCTTTTCGCTGTACTTTGTATAGGAAACAGCCTCGGCTGTATCAAGAGCAGTTTTTAATGCAGATTTATCAACCTTGGGGCCGCAATTATTATAGCCGTACTGTGCCATAATAGAGGGATAATCCTTATAGCAGACATTAAGGTCAAGAGAAGTATCGAGATTGGTACCCGAGCTGTATACGCCGTCGTAAATAAAATTACCGTTATAGGTATTACAGCAGGAATACTGCCACATACAATAACCGTTGGAATAAGGATTACCGCCAAGGAAGCTTACGGATGAATTGTATGTATATTGGCTTGAATATGGGTCAAGGCTCTTATATGCAGGAACCCAAAAGTCATATTTAGATTTTACGCTGTCATAAAGAACATCGTAAACCCAATAAGCCGAATATATACCGGGATAGTAGCCCTTAGCTTCAAGCGTTTCGCACCAGCCCAAGCAAATATTATTCTTTGTAGCAGTAGAAGAACTGCTTCCTGTTTGAGCATCGGTTTCCATATCCAAATAAATAGGATATTCAAAATACATATCGTATTTTTCTATCATGCTGATAACCCAGTTTGCATCTGCCGCTGCGGCATCATAGGTTAAAGCATAAGAATAGAAATAAAGTCCCAAGGGCATTCCTACCTTACGAGCTTCTTCATAAAAGCGAAGAAAGGCTTTGTCGGTAGTAATAGAGCTTGTTGTGCTTGTTTCATAACCTATACGAAGAATTACAAATTTACATCCGGAATCCTTCAATTTCTGAAAATTCACCAAAGAATAATTAAGGCTGTCGCCGTCTACATTCCAATAAGAAAGGTCGACACCCAAAACCATTTCGGGATTTGTTGCGGATGGCGGACCGCCGCCTGCTATAGCGTCTGCCTTAAAAACGCCTTCTGTTTCCATAAGAGCAAACGGAATTACCGTAAGCATCATGGCAAAAATCAAGCAAAATGAAACTATTCTTTTCGCAAGCTTCATATTAACCCTCCGTAAAAGCAATATTTTTTATATTTTATAACATTTTCATTTATCGGTCAACGATTTTTCTTTAATGAAAACATTTTTGTAAATTTTGCCCAAACCGCAGCCTTGTTTAATAACATAAATCCCAAAATAAAAAACCGCGATACACATTTGTGCATCGCGGTTTTGTGTTACATTATATTATTTAAGAGAGAATAAGAATCTTAAGCTTGAAGTAATCTACAGCGGTAACCTTGCCGTCGCCTGTTACGTCAGCACGTGCCAACAAGGATTCCAAGTCGCCTGCAGTAGAAACATCGAGGCTTCCGAAAACATACTTCTTAACCATCATATAGTCAACTGCGGTAAGCTTGCCGTCCTGGTTAATGTCACCTGCACCGGCTACAATTCCTGTTGCAGGGATAGACTCGGTAGCCATAACCTTGCCGCATCCTGTACAGCATTGCTGTTTAGTTCCTGCTTCGCTTGCTGTAGGTTCCTTTGTGGTTTCCCAAGAGCCTGCTACGCAAGTGTGTGCATTACCGTAAACCTCAATTTCATTAAGGAATGCCCAGGTTCCGTTTACGCCAACCATAATCTTTACATATCTGCCTGCAAAACCAGTCAAACCCGAAAGCTCGGTCCAGCAAGCATAAGCATCGCCTGTATTAGCCTTTACAATAGGAAATTCCTTTGCATCGGAATAGTTAACACCGTCATTGGAAACAGAAATATAAACGCCCCAAGGATTGGTAACACCCCAACCGTCATTATAGCCCAAATGAACCTTAGCACCTGTAATATTATAAGCAGAGCCAAGGTCAAATGTAATTGCACCTTCGCCGTTTACTGTGTTTGCATCAGCAACGTTTTTGAATGCAAACCAATCTGCATGAACATTTACATTATCGCTTGCAACACCGTCGGTAAGGTTAGCAGTATAGCTTCCCATTGTTGTACCGTTGCCGGAAATGGTATAGGGCTTCTTGTTTACAATGCTGTTGGAAACGGGAATAGGAGCTGTATTAAGCTTACCGAAAATCTTAATTTCGTTAAGCATAAACCAAGGACCTCCCAATGTACAGCTGATCTTTACATATCTACCTGTAAGACCTGTCATATTGGTAAGCTCAGACCAATAATCAACCTTTGCGTTAGCAGATTCAGCACTGTTCTTAACTGTAAAATTGGTTCCGTAAGGAACATAACCGCTTCCAAGAGTATCGCTTACAGAAATTCTCAAGTTAGTGGGACTGCAGATAGCATAATCCACAAGGTTACCAAGGTGGATAGATGCACCTGTAATATCATATCTTGCACCAAGGTCGAAGATAATCTCGGCATTATTGCCAACAGTATTAACCCCTTCCTTGAAGCCAAACCAAGAGCCTGCTGTATCAATAGAAGAAATAGCTGCTGCCTTGCCGTCTGTAAGGCTTGCGTTATAATTTGTATTTACGGGAGCGAGAGCAGCACCGCTTGATGTAAGAGGAGTTTTGCCCGAAACAAGGCTGGGTTCAGCCGCAACACAATTGTTGTAACCGTATTGTTCCATAATTGCAGGATAATCTTTATAGCATACGTTTACGTCAAGCTGATGATACTTAGAATCCCAAGTATATCCGTTAAACAATTCATGTCCGTACCATCCGAATTGCCACATAGCCATGTTATTATAATGGGCAATGTCATCATATTTATATTCAGGACCAAGCTCATTAAGCTCCAAGCCTTCGTCGTTTTTAACCTGAGCGCCCCAAATATCCCATTTTTTCTTATAATCGGAAGAAATTTTATCTCTAACGGTAGACCACATACTATAAAATGCAGGGAAATAGCCTGCGGCTTCCATGGTTTCCATAAAGCCCAAGGTCATATTTTCGAGAGCAGAATTAGAAAGCGCAGTATAGGTAACACCATTAATGGTACCGCCCATCTGTTCAACTGCTTCTACATCATAATATATAGGATACTCGAAATACATATTATTGCTTTCGATAACATTAATTACCCATTCAGCATCCTGCTTCGCCTCTGCGTAAGTACGGGCACGGGAATAAAAATAAACACCCAAAGGCATATCAGCAGCACGCGCTCTTTCGTAATATCCAAGGAAAGCTTCGTCTATATAATCCTTGTGATCCTTACTGTATTCATATCCAATTCTTAATATTACAAAATCACATCCGTCGGCTTTCATTTTTGCAAAATCCACACGGGAATAATCAAGTGTATCAAGAACATTGTATCTTGAAATATCACATCCAAGAAGGTATTCCCCGTTAAAGGAAGAGCCGGGTATTCCCACACCGTTCAATGCCGAAACATTGGTCATTCCAATAGAAACCACCATAGTGAACAGCATCACCAATGTAAGGGTAAACGCGAGAATTTTTTTCATTAAGTGTCCTCCTATTTATAATAATTATTTAAAAAATTCTAACCAATTAATTTTACCATTCCTCGCTTCAATTGTCAACGAAATGGAAACGTCCTTTCGGATTTTCGTTTGTTTCATCAAAATTCCAGTTCATTTTTTGGACATAAATAACAAAAGAGGCTTCCCAAAAAGAAGCCTCTTAGATTATTAATTTCTAGATTAAAGGGTTGCCGCCATAACAGCCTTTATTGTGTGCATACGGTTTTCAGCTTCATCAAAAACAATAGAACGCTCGCTTTCGATAACCTCATGAGTTACCTCCATGCAATCGATTCCGAATTTTTCATGAATCTCTCTGCCGATAACAGTACCCAAATCATGGAAGGCAGGAAGGCAATGCATAAATCTGCATTGTTCGCCTGCATTGTTCATCAATTCCATTGTTACGCGGTAGGGCGAAAGCTCATTGATTCTTTCCTCCCAAACCTCAGCAGGCTCGCCCATGGAAACCCAAACGTCGGTATAGATAACATCGGCATTTTTTGTAGCTTCGATAGGGTCCTCGATAAATCCGATTTTCGCACCTGTTTCATCAGCGATCTTTTGGCATTCAGGCACAAGCTCTGCATTGGGGAAATGCTTTTTGGGAGCGCAGGCAACAAAATGCATACCCATTTTTGCTCAGCCTACCATAAGAGAATTGCCCATGTTATATCTTGCGTCGCCCATGTAAACATGCTTTTTGCACGAAAGGGT
>JAZSFY010000128.1:0-3671 GCA_045532415.1 Eubacteriales bacterium
TACAATTCCTGTTCCCGAGGCTCTCGAGGCAGTACGCGGCGGAACAAACCCCGAATTAACAACCCGCCAAAACCATACACGTGAATGCTTTGTTGTAGCAGAGGAAGGGGCAGATTTGGAAAGAATCGAAAACGAAATCAAGAATATGCCTAACTATTTTGCAGATTATGATACAACCGTTCATTTCATTTCTGCAGAGGAATTAAAGCGTGACCATAGCGGAATTCCTCATGGCGGCTTTGTTATCAGAAGCGGAAAAACAGGCTTCGATTCCGAGCATAACCATATTATCGAATATTCTTTGAAGCTTGATTCCAATCCCGAATTCACCGCAAGCGTTATTGTTTCCTATGCCCGCGCAGCGTATAGATTGAATAAAGAGGGCGCATCGGGCTGTAAAACAGTTTTCGATGTTGCACCCGCATATTTGAGTGCAAAATCGGGAGAAGAATTGCGTAAAATAATGCTTTAGTATATGTTAATAAGACATTTCGAACAAAAGTATTTTGCTTTTGTTCGAAATGCCATATTGACAATTTGTCTATTATTGTGATATAATAATCCGAATTATAACATTTCGATTTTTATAGCGAGGTTAATATGTCGAAATTGGAAAAATACAAATTCATCCAATCACAAGCTCATCCCGAATTTGCTTCTTTTTCCGAGGGTGTATTGTTCCCTTTTTCGGATATGCTTTCTCAATCAAAAGAATATTGTATATTTCCCGGATTTTGTGATGTGCATGTGCATTTTCGCGAGCCGGGTTTTTCTTATAAAGAAACCATAAAATCGGGTTCTCTTTCTGCTGCAAGAGGCGGTTATACTGCTGTCTGCACAATGCCTAATCTCAAACCGGTTCCCGATAATGCCGAAAACCTTAAGTTGCAAACAGATATTATCAAAAAAGATGCGGTTATAAATGTTTATCCCTATGCGTCCATAACCGTTAACGAAGCAGGCAACGAGCTTTCGGATATGGAATCGATGACAGATGCCATTGCCTTTTCCGATGACGGAAGGGGAGTGCAGAATGATGATATGATGCGCTCTGCTATGATAAAGGCAAAATCGCTTGATAAAATTATCGTTGCCCATTGCGAGGTAAATGAGCTTTTAAAGGGCGGGTATATCCATGACGGCGAATATGCAAAGGCGCATAACCACCGCGGTATCTGCTCGGAAAGCGAATATGCTCAAATCATCAGAGATATCAAGCTTGTGTCCGAAATCGGCTGTAAATATCATGTTTGCCACATTTCTACAAAGGAAAGCGTCGAGGCTATAAGACAAGCCAAAAGGGCAGGGGTTGATATAACCTGTGAAACAGCTCCTCACTATCTTGTCCTTGATGATAGCGACCTTCAGGAGCATGGCAGATTTAAAATGAATCCTCCTCTCCGCTCATCTGCGGACAGAGAGGCTTTAATAGAAGGTATCCTTGACGGAACCATTGATATGATCGCAACCGACCATGCCCCTCATTCTCAAGAGGAAAAGTCAAAGGGCCTTGAAAAGAGTATGTTCGGTATCGTAGGCTTGGAAACAGCCCTTCCTGTTCTTTATACTCATCTTGTTAAAAAGGGTATAATTACATTGGAAAAGCTGGTTGACCTTCTTTGTGTCAATCCGAGAAAGCGTTTCGGTATTCCTATGAATAACGATTTTACGGTATGGGATCTTAATGAAGAATTTACAGTAGACCCTGATGAATTTTTAACAATGGGTCGTTCAACTCCCTTTGAGGGAGATAAGCTTTTCGGCAGATGTGTTCTCACGGTTTGCAACGGAAAAGCAGTTTATAATGCTTAAATACGGAGGATTTTGAAATGGCAAAAAGAACAGACATCAAAAAAATCTTAATTATCGGTTCGGGTCCTATTATAATCGGTCAGGCTGCCGAATTTGACTATGCAGGAACTCAGGCGTGCCTTGCTCTTAAGGAAGAAGGCTATGAGGTTATCCTTTGCAACTCCAACCCTGCAACTATAATGACAGATACAACAGTTGCCGATAAGGTTTATATGGAGCCTCTCACTCTTGAATATATCGCAAAGATTTTGCGTTATGAGCGTCCCGATGCTATCGTTCCCGGTATCGGCGGACAAACAGGTCTTAACCTTGCTATGCAGCTTGAGAAAAAGGGAGTTCTCCGCGAATGCGGCGTTGAGCTTTTGGGTACAAGCAGCGAAAGCATCGAAAGAGCCGAGGACAGAGAGCTTTTCAAGGAGCTTTGCCAATCCATAGGCGAGCCTACAATCCCCTCCGAAATCACCTATAATATCGAGGAAGCAAAGAAGGCTGCGGCAGAAATCGGCTATCCCGTTGTTCTCCGTCCTGCGTTCACCTTGGGCGGTACAGGCGGCGGGTTTGCTTATAACGAAGAAGAGCTTATCGAAATCGGTCTTAACGCGTTCAAGCTTTCTCCTGTTCATCAGGTTCTTATTGAAAAGAGCGTAAAGGGCTATAAGGAAATCGAATTTGAAGTAATGCGCGACTCTAATGACCATGCTATTACAATCTGCGGCATGGAAAATGTTGACCCTGTGGGCGTACATACAGGCGACTCTGTTGTTGTTGCTCCTATCATGACGCTTAACGACCATGATTTGAAGATGCTCAATGACAGCGCTATTAAAATTATTCGTGAATTGAAAATCGAAGGCGGCTGTAATGTTCAGTTCGCTTTGGACCCCAATTCCAGCCAATATTATCTTATCGAGGTTAATCCTCGTGTTTCCCGTTCCTCTGCTCTTGCTTCTAAGGCAAGCGGATATCCTATTGCAAGAGTTACTGCGAAGATTGCGGTAGGTATGGCTCTTGAGGATATTAAGATTGCAAACACAAATGCGGCATTCGAGCCCTCTTTGGATTATGTAATTGCCAAGCTTCCTCGTTTCCCCTTCGATAAGTTTGCAACTGCACCCAATACATTGGGTACACAGATGAAGGCGACAGGCGAAGTAATGTCTATCGGCTCCAATCTTGAGGAATGCTTCCTTAAGGCGGTTCGTTCTCTCGAAATCGGTGCAGACCATTATCAAATTGCAAAGTTTGTTAATATGTCTACCGAGGATATGCTTGAATATATCAAGGAATTTAAGGACGACAATATTTTCGCTGTATGCGAGCTTTTGCGCCGCGGTGTTTCTATTGATGACATTTTTGAAATAACAAGAATCACACGTTACTTCCTCGAAGCATTCAACAATATCGTACAAATGGAAAACAAGCTTAAGGCAAGCAAGGGCGATAAGAGCCTTCTTGTCGAGGCTAAAAAGCTTGGCTTCTGCGATAAGATTATTGCAAGATATTGGGATATGACCGAGCTTGATGTTTACAATATGCGTAAGGAAAACAATATTTTCCCTGCATACAAAATGGTTGACACCTGCCATACAGGTGCATATATCCCTTATTTCTATTCCTCCTATACAGGTGAAACTGCATCTATCGTTACCGATAAGGAAAAAATCGTGGTTCTCGGTGCAGGTCCTATCCGTATCGGTCAGGGCGTAGAATTTGACTATTCAACAGTTCACGCTGTTACAACTATTAAAAATTCGGGCTATGAGGCTATTATCATCAATAATAACCCCGAAACCGTTTCTACCGACTATACCACAGCAGATAAGCTTTATTTCGAGCCTTTAACACCCGAAGATGTTATG
>JAZSFY010000205.1:0-4843 GCA_045532415.1 Eubacteriales bacterium
CAAAAACTGCGGTAGCTACGGCGGAAAAGTAGTTCTTCAGGTCAAGGATAAAGACTAAGCGAATTAGGGTGTTGCGTTTTCTCTGCAACACGCTTTTTTGTAATTTATTGAAATTTTCAGGGTGTCCTATGGTAAAAATAATTTCTGTGGATAAAAATTCCTATGCCGAAAGATGCGGTCTTTTAAAGGACGATGTTCTCCTTTCGGTTAACGGCAATGAAATAAATGATGTTTTGGACTATCGCTTTTATATAATGGATAAAAGGCTCGAAATTTCTGTTTTGCGTAACCGAAATGAAATGACCTTTTCTCTTGAGAAGCCCGAATATTCGGATATAGGCTTGGAGTTTGCCTCCTACCTTATGGACGAAAAAAAGCGTTGCCGTAATAAATGTATTTTCTGCTTTATCGACCAAAACCCCAAGGGAATGCGTGAAACAATCTATTTTAAGGATGATGACGAACGCCTTTCCTTCCTTCACGGAAATTATGTTACTCTTACAAACCTTAAGGAATCGGATATTGAACGTATTGTAAAAATGCGTATTTCTCCTGTTAATGTTTCGGTTCATACAACCAACCCCGACCTTAGGGTGAAAATGCTTAATAACCGCTTTGCAGGGGAATGCCTCAAATATCTCGAAATCCTTGATAAGGGCGGTATCTCTCTAAACCTTCAATTTGTCCTCTGCCGAGGAATTAATGACGGCGATGAGCTGGTTCGCTCCCTTACCGATATTTCAAAATTAGAGCATATCGAAAGCGTTGCCCTTGTTCCTTCGGGCTTAACGGGACATAGAGAAGGTCTTTATCCCCTTGTTCCTTATGATAAGGAATCGGCAGACGAGGTTATTAATATCGCAAACCGCTTCAGGCAGGAGTTTTACAAGGAAAGAGGAATGAGCTTTATCTATCCCTCCGACGAATTTTTCCTTCTTGCCGAAAGGGAAGTGCCCGACGAGGACTATTATGAGGGCTATCCTCAAATAGAAAATGGCGTCGGCATGATAAGAAGCGATACAGTAGAATTTTTAGAATGTCTTGAAAATTTTTCCGATATAGATTATAATAGAAGGGTAACGGTTGCCACAGGCGAAGCCGCCTATGATTTTATCTGCTCCTTGGCTTCCCGCGTAACCGAAAAATATAAAAATGTGACCGTAAACGTGGTTGCCGTAAAGAATAACTTTTTCGGCGGAAGCGTTACAGTAAGCGGTCTTGTAACAGGTGGGGACCTTGTTGCTCAGCTTTCCGGTAAAGATTTGGGCGACCAAGTGCTAATCCCCGAAAATATGCTCCGAGCTCAAGGGGACTTGTTTTTGGATAATGTTTCCTTGGAGCAGGTGACGGAGCTTCTCAATGTGCCCGTTAAGGTTGTTTCCAAAGGGGGATATGCCCTTTGTGAGGCTATGCTTGGGCAGGAAACGGAGAATTAATTATGCCAAAATGCACAGTTGCCGTTGTAGGCAGACCTAATGTAGGTAAAAGCACATTTTTTAATAAAATCGCAGGTGAACGTATCTCTATAGTTGAGGATACTCCCGGTGTAACCCGTGATAGAATCTATTGTGACGTGGATTGGAACGGCAGACAAATGCTGTTCATCGATACAGGCGGTATCGAGCCCACCACAGAAAACTCTCTTTTAAGACAAATGCGCGACCAAGCCCTTATCGCCATAGGCTCTGCCGATGTTATAATTTTCATGACCGAGCTTTCTGTTGGCGTAACAGCCGCCGATAGGGAAATCGCTTCAATGCTTAAAAAGAGCCGCAAGCCTGTTATCGTAGCGGTAAATAAGGTTGATACAATAGGCGATGTTCCTGCAGGCTTCTATGAATTTTACGAGCTTGGATTTGAGGATGTAATTCCTGTTTCCTCGGTTCACGGTACAGGTACAGGCGATATCCTCGATAGAGTTATCGATTATCTCCCTCCCGAAACCGAATCTCCCGAGGAGGAAGGAGCAATCCGCGTTGCGGTAATAGGTAAGCCTAACGCAGGCAAAAGCTCTATAATCAACAGAATCGCAGGTGAGGACAGAGTTATCGTTTCTGATATGGCAGGAACAACGCGTGACGCTGTCGATACCTTTGTTGAAAATAAATACGGTAAATATATCTTCGTTGATACCGCAGGTATCAGAAGAAGCGCAAAGGTCGAGGATAAAATCGAAAAATATTCGGTTATCCGAGCAAATTCTGCTGTTGAAAAGGCTGATGTCTGCCTCATAATGGTTGATGCCAACGAGGGCGTTACAGCTCAGGACGAAAGAATTGCAGGCCTTTCTCATAATGCAGGTAAATCAAGCGTAATAGTAATTAATAAATGGGATTCTCTTGAAAAGGATAATTCCTCGGTTACCAATTTCAAAAAGGATGTTTATACAGCCTTGGGCTATATGCGATATGCTCCCGTTGCATTTGTTTCTGCATTAACGGGTCAAAGAGTAGAAAAGCTTTATCAGATGATAAACGATTGCTACGCTAATGCAAACCGCCGTATAACAACAGGTCTTTTAAACGATTTCCTTGCAGATGTTACCGCAAGGGTTCAGCCTCCCTCTGATAAGGGCAGAAGATTGAGAATCTATTATATGACTCAGTCGGGCGTTTGTCCTCCTACCTTCGTAATGTTCTGTAACGACGCCGAGCTTTTCCATTTCTCTTATCAAAGATATATCGAAAACTGCCTCCGCGAAGCATTCGATTTTTCGGGTACGCCCATCCGCTTTGTTATCAAGCAAAGAGGCGAAAATCCTAAAGGAGTTAAATAATTATGATTTATCTTTATAACGTATTTCCTAAAATGTTCGGTCTTGCCACCCAATGGGCAAAAACCTTTGAAAATGGCGTTACCGCAATGATAATCACAGGCATAGCTTGTGTTCTCTGCGCTATAATCGCTTATCTTTTGGGCTCCTTCAATTCTGCTATAATCGTTTCTAAATATAAATATAAGCAGGATATCCGTTCCTTCGGAAGCGGAAACGCAGGTTTGACCAATATGCATCGCGTTTACGGTAAGGACGGCGCGTTGCTTACATTGGCAGGTGATATTGCAAAGCAGGTTCTTTCTGTTCTTGTAGGTATCCTTTTGGTAGGTCAAACAGGGGCATATCTTGCAGGCTTGTTCTGTATCCTCGGTCACATTTTCCCGATTTATTACCGTTTCAAGGGCGGTAAGGGCGTGCTTACAGCCGCTACAATGATTTTGTGTATCGACCCTATGATATTTGCGGTTTTGTTTGTAATTTTCGCTCTCACCCTTCTTTTAACACGTTATGTGTCCCTTTCCTCTATAATCGCCTCAATCTGCTATCCTGCGGCAATCTTCTATGCAGCAAAGCTCCGCACAGGTGCGCCTCCTCAGGCGTTTGATATAATCTTTGCCTGTGTTGTCGGTCTTTTGGTAATATTCATGCATAGAACAAACATCTATCGTTTGTTCAATAATCAGGAATCTAAATTTTCCTTTAAAAAGAAGAAATAAAAGTTTTTGAAGATTCTTAAGAACCTTTTTACAAAAAGGTTCTTAAGTTATTTTGACCGAAGGGAGTGAATCAAAATGCCTCTTGCAGATAAAGTAAGACCAAAAAGCTTTGATGAGGTTGCAGGTCAAAGGCATCTTTTAGGCAAAAATGCGCCTTTCCGCAGAATAATCGAAAGCGGTCATCTTCCGTCCTTGGTTTTCCATGGCCCTCCCGGTACAGGAAAAACCACAGTTGCCGAAATAGTCGCAAGGTCGGCAGGCAAGGATTTTCATAGAATCAATGCAACGGTGGCATCTCTTTCGGATATAAAGGATATCCTTTCGATGTCTAGGACAATAACAGCCTGCGACGGAATAATATTGTATATCGATGAAATACAGTATTTCAATAAAAAGCAACAGCAATCCCTCCTTGAATATGTTGAGGACGGACGAGTTACTCTAATAAGCTCCACAACCGAAAATCCCTTCTTTTCTCTTTATCCTGCTCTCCTTTCCCGCTCAAGCGTTTTCGAGTTCAAGCCTGTTGAGCCCGAGGATATGCTTCCAGCCCTTCGCCGTGCCTTTGATATTTGTAATAATAGCGAGGGCAATGTTAAGACCTGTAATGACGATGTTCTTTTGACTATCGCAAGGGGATGCGGCGGTGACGTGCGAAAGGGAATAGGCGCGCTGGAAAACGTTTATTATTCCTCAGAATCAGAGCTTTCGGTTGACCTGGCAAAGGAGCTTGCCCAAAGGTCGGGAATCCGCTTTGACCGTGACGGCAACGAGCATTATGTCCTTCTCAGCGCGTTCCAAAAATCCATAAGAGGCTCCGATCCCGACGCGGCAATATTCTATCTTGCCCGTATTTTAGAGGGTGGCGACCTTATTTCTGCCTGCAGACGTTTTATGGTAATAGCCTGCGAGGATGTTGGTCTGGCTTACCCAATGGCAATCCCCATTGTCAAGGCTTGCGTTGATATAGCAACTTCTGTCGGGCTTCCAGAGGCATCTCTGCCTTTGTCTGATGCTGTTGTGCTTCTTGCAACTGCACCTAAGTCAAATTCAGCCCATGATGCATATTTTGCCGCAGTCCAAGCCATAAACCAAGGCAAGGGAAGGGATATCCCCTCTTATTTGAGAGATACTCACCGTCCCGATGCCGATACAGGATATAAATATCCTCATGTTTATCCCAACCACTATGTAGCCCAAAGATATCTCCCTCCCGATATAAAGGAAGGGGAGTTTTATCAATTCGGCGAGAACAAAACCGAACGCGCAGCTTATGAATACTATAAGCTCATCCGCGGAATTAAAGATAAATAATTGTAGGGGCGGGGCTTGTCTCCGCCCGCTATTAATA
>JAZSFY010000291.1:0-2471 GCA_045532415.1 Eubacteriales bacterium
CGAAAGGATAAATTCCTCCATGGCTTTCGAAAGGTCATTATGACTTTCCTTGCCGAACCAAACCGAGCAAAGCTTTTTTACTCCCTTGTAAAAATCCATACAGCCTGCTCTTTCGATTAATTTCAAAAAAACAGCTTCTGAATATTCAAGCTTGTCCTCCATTAATTTCAAATCAATAAAGGGCTTGACACCGCATCCGCCTGATGAAAAATGATATTTCATGTGGGCGATATTATAAAATTGCAGATATTCATTTGTAAGCCTTAATTCATAATTTTTGCCGTCCTTGGGTATTGTATTATCCCAAATCTCTCCGAAAACCCTGTCGAGGTCGGCAAATGAGGATTTTATGGCAAAATGCAATTCAAGGTTAACACCGCTTTTTGAAATAAGAGAGCAATCGTGCCTGCTTTTGCCGTGAAACTCAAAGCCTAATTTTTCGGTAACCGCCTTTATTCCTCTTTCAAGGTCGCTGTCCTTAATAAGAATATCAATATCAGCGCCTGTCCTCATCCAATCCTCGGGATATAATTCCTTTGTAACCGAGCCTTTAAGGGGAATATTAAATATTTTTTCTTCCTCAAAAAGGGAAGTGATACGGCTTAATTCATAATTCTGGTTTTCTCTGCGGAATACCGCCAAAAGCTTTTCCTTGGAAAAATCCTTTTGGTTAATCTCTTGCTTTTCAAGTCCAAGGGCAACTATTTGAGCAATATCATGCTTTTTGGAAAGGGAAAAAAGCTTTTCTAGAAGCTGACCGTCTGCTTCAATTTCAGCCCTTGGCGCTTCATGGAAAACAGCCGATTTAATCATATCGAGCATCAATTCTTCGCTTCTTTTCAAATCGGTCATCCTCCTTTTTCCAAACCTCTTTTTCACGATTATACCACGGTTTAATGCCATAATCAACAACTGACTGTTAAAAAAATAAAACAGATTAATTATGAATGTCTTGAAAAATTATGAATATGATGTTATACTGTTAAAGCGAATTATGACGAAAACGGTGAAAAAATGGCGAAAAAGAATACAAATACATTTTTGGCAAGACTTTTGGCAACCTTTGTGTTCCTTGTTCTTGCAATATTGCTTCCTTTCCTTACAAATCAAATCAATTTTCTGGGTGCGCCTCTTTGTCCTGCCCAGCTTTGTATAATCCTTTGCGGGTTTGTCTGCGGTCCCACATGGGGCATGGCGGCAGGAATTATCGCTCCCTTTTTGCGTCCTATTATTTTTGATTATTCCTTCGCCCTTCCCGAAGCAATCGCTACTGCATTGGAGCTTGCGGCGTTTGCCTTTGTTGCGGGTGTTCTTTACAGACGATTGGAAAAGAATCTTTTCATGATTTTTGTTGACCTTATTACAGCAATGGTTTGCGGTAGATTGGTTTGGGGCGCGGTTACCTTTATTTTCATTTTCTTCAACCTTACAGGCGGAACAATAAGCCTTTCCTACCTTTGGAGCCAAACGGTTGCAAGTGAGCTTTATGCAATCATACTCCAATTAATTGTAATCCCCTTGGTTGTAAACATTTTAAAGAAAAACCGATTGATGTTAAATTAATTTTAAAACAAAAAGAAGCTGGTTCCAGCTTCTTTTTTTATCATATTTCAATCAATTCATAATCGGTGGAGCCGATACCAAGCTTTTCGGAAGCGGTAACAGTCAGAATACCGTTTCTCGATTCGATTCGCTCAATAAGATGATGCTTGCCTTCGTCCTCGCTTGCATATACAAGGTCAAGACAAGCCTTGTCGATAGCCACAGGATCTGTTGATGCAAGCATACCGATGTCGCCCAAGCAGGGGTCCTCGGCAATTGCACAGCAATCGCAGTCAACCGACATGTTTTTCATAACATTAATATAAACTGCTTCGCCCTTGAAATAATCAACAATAGATTTAGCTGCGTCTGCCATAGACTCAAGGAAAGAATCATGGTCGGCAGACCAAATCTTTTCGGGTTCTCCTGCACCGTGAATATATGCCTTACCGTAGGAGGAGGCGATTCCGATGGATAATTGCTTCAATGCACCGCCGTATCCGCCCATAGGATGCCCCTTGAAATGGGAAAGCACCAAAAGTGAATCATAATTTTCAAGATTCTTGCCAACATAATTCTTGTTAATTCTCTTGCCCTCGGGAATATCCAAAACAAGGTCGGGTCCTTCGGCATCAAGCAAGTCAAAATCGAAATATTTGCTCCAGCCATGGTCGTCAAGAGTTTTTAAATGCTTTTCGGTGGTGTTTCTTGTTCCTTCATAAGCTGTGTTACATTCTACCGCAACACCGCCAACCCTTTTAATAATAGGCTCCCAAAATTCGGGCTTGAGAAAATTCTGGTTGCCTGTTTCTCCCGAATGGAGCTTTATGGCAACTCTGCCCTTTAATTCCTTGCCAACCTTTTCATAAAGCTCCAAAACCTTTTCGGGTCAAAGACTTTTTGTAAAATATACCTTTGGCTTCATAATT
>JAZSFY010000094.1:0-20920 GCA_045532415.1 Eubacteriales bacterium
AGATTGTTTGATTATGAGCCTTTGGCTGAGGATGTTGCCCCCAGAGGTGTTATCGGCATTCCCAGAGTTTTGAATATGTATGAGAATTTCCCCTATTGGGCTACATTTTTCAAGGAATTGGGATTCAGCGTAAAGCTTTCCCCTGCTTCTACAAGAAAGATTTATGAGCTTGGCATGGAAACCATTCCCTCGGAATCGGAATGCTATCCTGCAAAGCTTTCTCACGGTCATGTTCAATGGCTTATTAATAACGGTATTAAAAACATTTTCCACCCCTGTGTGTTTTATGAAAGAAAAGAAACTCCCTTAGCGCAGAATCAATATAACTGCCCTATCGTTGTTTCCTATCCCGAAAACCTTAAAAATAATGTAGAGGAAATTACAAACGGCGACGTTAATTATATTCGTCCTTATATTTCCTTTGCAAGCGAAAAGGCTGCAACCGACAGACTTGTAACCCTTTGTGCAGAGGAATGGGGCATTCCTGCAAAGGATGTACGTGAAGCGGCAAAGCGCGCTTGGGCGGAGCAGACAAAAGCCAAGGCAGACATTGTTAACAAGGGCAAGGAAACCCTTTTGGCAATGGAAAAGGAAAACAGAAAGGGTATTGTTATTGTAGGACGTCCCTATCATATAGATCCCGAAATCAACCACGGCATTCCCGAATTGATTGCTTCTTATGGCTTGGATGTTTTCAGCGAGGACAGTATTCCTGTTGAATTTAATCCTGCAAGACCCTTGAGAGTTAACGACCAATGGACCTACCATTCAAGGCTTTACAATGCTGCTGAATTTGTTGGCAAGCGAAATGACCTTGAGATTATTCAGCTCAATTCCTTTGGATGCGGTCTTGATGCGGTTACAACAGACCAGGTATGCGAGATACTCGAAAACTGCAATAAGCTTTATACTGTTCTTAAAATTGACGAGGTTAACAACCTTGGTGCTGTAAGAATAAGAATCAGAAGCCTTCTTGCGGCAATGTCTATTCGTGAGGAAAATAACATTAAGGCAATACCCAAGAGCCTTGAATATAAGCGAGCAGAATTTACGAAATCGATGTTTAATGAGAAATATACAATTCTTGCTCCTCAAATGAGCCCTATACATTTCGATATTGTTGAGCCCTTGTTCAGAAAGCATGGATATAATATTGAATTGCTCAGAAATGACAACAGAGCTTGTATCGACGTTGGCTTGAAATATGTTAATAATGACGCCTGCTTCCCTTCTATTACTGTTGTAGGACAGATTATGAGCGCTGTTCTTTCGGGTAAATATGATACAAACAGATTAGCTATCATTATGACTCAGACAGGCGGTTGTTGCAGAGCTAGTAACTATATTGCGTTTATCCGCAGAGCCTTGGACAAGGTTGGCCTTTCTCATATTCCTGTTGTTTCACTTAACGTAAACGGAATGGAAAAGAATGAGGGCTTTAAACTCAGCCCCGGTATGGCATTAGATGCTGTTAAATCCATTATCTACGGCGACCTTTTGATGAGATGCTTATACAGAACTCGTCCTTATGAATTGAAGAAGCATTCAGCAAATGCACTTTATGAAAAATGGAGAGACATTTGTATTGATGCTATACTTAACGTAAAATCCAAATACAGCCACAGCGAAATTTGCAAAGGCATTGTTGAGGATTTCGACAAGCTTCCTTTGGATGAATCTATCAAAAAGCCCCGAGTCGGCATTGTTGGTGAGATTTTGGTTAAATATATGCCCTTGGCGAACAACAATCTTGTTGAGCTTCTTGAAAAAGAAGGCGCAGAGCCTGTTGTTCCCGATATGATGGACTTTTTGAATTACTGTTTTGATAACGGTAATTATAAGAGTGAATTTTTGGGCACAAGCAAAGTCGGAGCTCTTGTTTCAAATCTCGGTATCTCTGCAATTGAAGCCTTTAGAGCGCCTGCTGTCAAGGCATTGAAGAACAGCAAACGTTTTGATGCTCCTATGAAAATCGGAGAAATTGCCGAATTGGCAAAGCCTTTGATTTCTATTGGAAACCAATCGGGCGAAGGATGGCTTTTGGCAGGTGAAATGGCAGAGCTTATCACTCATGGAACACCTAATATTGTTTGTATTCAACCCTTTGCTTGTCTACCTAACCACATTGTAGGCAAAGGCGTTATTAAGCAACTACGCAAAATGTACCCCCAATCAAATGTTGTTGCAGTTGACTATGACCCCGGTGCAAGCGAGGTTAACCAATTAAACAGAATCAAGCTTATGCTTTCTACGGCTAAAAAGCGACTTGCCGAGGAAACAGAGGCAAAAGAAACCGTTAAATCATAACTATTTTTAAGGAGGTAAACTATGATCAGTAATATACTTCATCAGGCAGAAGCCTCCTCTCCCACAGCTGCGGTTATTATTTCTATTTCATTAATGCTTTTCTTGGCATTCTTGATGACAAGGATAACAAAAAGGCTAAAGCTTCCTAATGTAACAGCTTATATTATTACAGGTATAATCATCGGGCCCTATTGTCTTGATTTTATACCAAGCACGGTTATCGAAGGAATGGATTTTCTCTCGGACATAGCCTTAGCCTTTATTTCCTTTGGAACAGGTCAGTTTTTCCGTTTTGACGGATTAAAGAAAAATGGTCTTAAGGTAGTTATAATAACTCTTTTCGAGGCTTGTCTTGCTTCCCTTTCCATTTTTATTTTAACATATTGGATTTTAGATTTAAGCCTTGCATTTTCAATAGTTCTTTCCGCACTTGCGGCAACAACAGCCCCTGCTTCAACCATGATGACTATACGTCAAACAGGTGCAAAGGGCGATTTTGTCGACACCCTTTTGCAGGTTGTTGCCCTTGATAACATCATCGGATTATTGGCATACAGCGTTGCTATTTCCCTGGCTTCTGCTTCACTTTTGAACAAGCCCTTTGAAATATCCAATATATTATTGCCCATGGCATCCAATATTGGAGTATTCATTTTAGGATGCGTTTTCGGTATCCTGATGAAGCCCTTGCTTCAAAAAAAGCGTTCAACCGATAACCGTCTTATTGTGATGATTGCCTTCCTTTTTGCATTCTGCGGAATTTGTGTAATTTTGGATGTATCCCCCCTTTTGGGTTGCATGTCCATGGGTACTGTATATTTTAACATTACCAATGATGACAAATTATTCAAGCAATTAAACTATTTCAGTCCTCCCATATTGTTGCTTTTCTTTGTGCGCTCAGGTACCAATTTTAATCTTAGCGCTCTTACAGCACAATCGGCGACAGTAGGGGCAAGCTCGCTTCTTACTGTCAGCATACTTTATTTTATAATCAGAATCATAAGCAAGTATGCAGGGGCTTTTTTAGGTTGTTTAACCACCAAAAAGGTTCCTAAAACCCGTAATTTTTTGGGTTTGGCTTTGATACCTCAGGCAGGCGTTGCAATCGGTCTTGCTTCTATGGGCGCCAGAGCCTTTGGCGGTGACGCAGGAAATGCGCTCGAAACAATTATTGTTGCATCGAGCGTTTTATATGAGCTTGTAGGTCCTGTTTGCGCCAAAGCTTCTCTCTATCTTTCGGGTTCCTACACCGATAAGCTTGAGGAAATTGTTACAGTTTCTGAAACCAACGATTTAGGCGAGCCTAAAACCCAACTGGAAATGCTTATTGAGCGTATTCACAAAATACAAGAGGAGCTTCCCGAGCATCATGTAGCAGAGGATGAGCAGGCGTTCACTAATGCGGCAGAGGAGCTTTATAACAATAACATTATCCGTTTTAATCATTTCAGAAAGCGTTAGGAGGCAAAAATGAACATATTAATGAATGATCCTATTGCCAACTACTTAGGTCAATGGTCCATTGACCTTGGATTTGAAGCTGTATTGATGAGAGTCATTTTATCAATGGTGTTAGCGGCTATTATCGGTTGCGAGCGTTCAAGCAAGCGTCATTCGGCGGGCTTGAGAACCTTTGTTATAGTTTCGGTTGCCTCGACGATTGCAATGATGCTTGATATTTTCATTTCGATTTCAACAGATTCAAATTTTTTCCTTCTATCTGCGGCTACGATTATAGGCATCTCAACAATCAGCGTTAATTCTATGTTGCTTAGCTCAAGAAGCCAAATAAAGGGATTGACGACAGCTTCGGGCCTTTGGTTTGTTGGAATAATCGGTCTTGCAATCGGTGCAGGATTATATACTATAACATTAATAGCATTTGCGGCATTGCTTAGCTCAATGGTATTCTTCCCCGCCTTTGAAATTTATTTGAAGAACCGTTCAAATCATTTTGAAGTACATTTGGAATTGAAAAACAGCTGTTACCTTCAGGATTTTGTTACAACAATACGCAGGCTTGGGTTGACTATTGATGATATAGAAATCAATCCCGCTTATGTCAATTCCGGTTTAAGTGTTTATTCGATAGCTATTTCTATAAGCAGCGCAGAATTGAAAAAGTACAAAACCCATAACGAGATAATTGAAGCATTAAAAACTCTTGATTATGTCTATCATATCGAAGAAATGCATGGTTAACGAAAGAATTCATTAGACAAATAATGTGTATTCCATAAACTTTGAAATTTCGGCAAAAAACACCTATTTTCCATATAATTTCTTACATGGTTGACTATTAATACCTTGAAATACCCTAGAAAATATGATATAATGAGTTAATATGATTGAAAGAGGCTAAAAAATGTACGATTATTTAATAGTTGGTGCCGGTTTGTATGGCGCAGTGTTCGCTCACGAATTGAATAAGCAAGGAAAAAAATGCTTAGTTATCGACCGTAGAAGTCATATTGCAGGAAACATTTACACCGAAAATATCTCAGGCATAAATGTTCATAAGTATGGCGCTCATATTTTCCATACCAGCGACAAAAGGGTTTGGGAATATGTAAATCAATTCGCCGAATTTAACAATTATATCAACAGTCCTATTGCTGTATATAAGGATGTGCTTTATAACCTTCCCTTCAACATGAATACATTTTCCAAAATGTGGGGAGTAAGAACGCCTGCAGAAGCAAAAGCGAAGATTGCCGAGCAGGTTAACGAGCTTAACATTACCGAGCCTCAAAATTTAGAGGAGCAGGCATTAAGCTTGGTAGGTACCGATGTTTACACCAAGCTTGTTAAGGGTTATACCGAAAAGCAATGGGGTCGTGATTGCAAGGAGCTTCCTGCATTTATTATAAAACGTCTTCCCTGCCGTTTTATTTATGACAACAACTATTTTAATGACCGTTATCAGGGTATTCCCATCGGCGGATATACAGCAATGGTTGAAAAAATGCTCGACGGCGTTGAAGTCAGACTTAATACAGATTACTTCGATCTTATCGAAAAAGAGCCTAACATTGCTAAAACAATCGTTTATACAGGATGCATCGACGAATTTTTCGGCTACAAGCTTGGCGCACTACAATACAGAAGCGTAAGCTTTGAAACGGAAGAATTGGATATGGAGGATTACCAAGGAAACGCGGTAGTCAACTATACTGAACGCGAAGTACCCTTTACCCGTATAATCGAGCACAAGCATTTTGAATTTGGCAAGCAGCCCACAACGGTTATCAGCCGTGAATATTCAACTGAATGGGCACCAGGACTTGAGCCCTATTACCCTGTTAATGACGAAGAAAACGGAAAGCTTTACAAAGAATATGAAAAGCTTGCCAAGGAAATGGGTAATATAATATTCGGTGGCAGATTGGGTCAATATCGTTACTATGATATGGACAAGGTTATTGCCGCAGCATTAAATGATTTAGAAAATATTATTTAATATATTGGGGGATGTAAATATGAGTTCACCAAAGGTAAGCGTTGTAATTCCTTGTTACAATGTAGAAAAATATTTAAGACAATGCTTGGATAGCGTTATTAATCAGACTCTTAAGGATTTGGAGATTATCTGTGTTAACGATGGCTCTAAGGACTCTACACTTTCCATAATCCAGGAATATGCGGCTAAGGATGAAAGAATTAAAATCATCGACAAGCCCAACGGCGGTTACGGTGAAAGCATGAACCGCGGTTTCGATATGGCAACAGGCGAATATATCGGTATCATCGAATCTGATGACTATGCCGATCTTGAAATGTTTGAAACCCTTTATGATTGTGCGACCGAATATGACCTTGATGTTGCCAAATCCGGATTTTATTACTATTACTCTAAGCCTACTGATGTAAGTACACCCAATCCTATAACATCATCTGTTACAGCGAGCCGTACATTCTGTCCTACCGCATCGTTTAATGCAAAAATGGAAATGGTAGACTTCTTTAATATCAAGCCTACAATTTGGTCGGCTATCTACCGCAAGGATTTTATCAGAAGCAACAATATTCGCTTCAATGAAACTCCCGGCGCTTCCTATCAGGATGCAAGCTTTAACTTTAAGGTTTGGGTATGTGCAAAGCGCGTCCGCCTTCTTGAAAATTGCTTCCTCCATTACCGTCAGGATAACGAAGCATCCTCCATTAATTCTCCCGGTAAGGTGTATTGCATTTGTGACGAATATGAAGAAATGGAAAGATTCCTTTCTACACGTCCTTTGGAAAGACCTGTTGTAGAGCCTGTTATGATCAGAATCAAATATGACAGCTACAATTGGAACTATGAACGCTTGTCTGAGCCTCTTCAGGCTGAATTTATCGAGAGATTTGGAGAAGATTTTAAAAAGCATCAAGAGGAATATACTCTCCAAAAGGATTACTTTGAATGGTATAAGTGGAACAGAGTTAACCAAATCATTGCTGATCCCAAAAAATATCACGCTGAGCAGATTAGAATTAAGAACGGCGAGCCTGCTACTATTGATGTTGGCCCTGCCAATGACTCTGCTCGCACTAGACCGCAATGCACAGTTGATGGCAAAAAAGCTCCCTATTTTATTGACAAGCTCTATGGAGGCTATTATTGCATCCGTGAACACGGTTTCTTCTATACAGTTAAATATGCTTTCAAGAAATTGTTCAGGAGGATATTTAAATGATTTGCGGATTAGCACCAAAGGTTTCTATAATTGTACCTATATATAATGTTGAAAAATATTTAGATCTCTGCCTCGATAGCTGTATCAAGCAAACTCTTTACGATATAGAAATAATTTGCGTTAATGACGGCAGTACAGATAACTCTTTGGCGATTGCAGAAGAATTTGCAAAAATCGACAATCGAATTAAAATCATCAGCAAGCCCAACGGCGGTCTTTCCTCTGCAAGAAACGCAGGCTTGGACAATGCCACCGGCAAAATCATAATTTTCCTTGATTCTGATGATTACATAGCAAAAAATGCTTGTGAACGAATTTGGTGCGAAAGCCTTGAAGCCCCTTCCGACATTATCGTTTTCGGCACCGAAATTATTCCCAAAACTCCTGCTGCCTCTCAATGGCATTACGACGTTTTGCATGTATGGAGCCACCGTTATTTTGGATTTGAACCCAGAGTATTATTTAATGAGCCTTCTGCAAAGCCTTTTGTATGGCGTCAGGCTTTTGCAAAGGATTTTATTGATAAGCACAATCTTAGGTTCGACAACAATACCAGATACGGCGAAGATATGGTTTTTCAGTTGGAAGCTTTCCCTCATGGAACAAACTTCTCCTTTATTGCCGACAAGCTCTATGTATATCGTTGGTGCAGAGAAGGCTCTCTTATGGCAAGCTTTAGATATGATATTGATGAAAAACTTGACAGACATTTTGAAATCATCGAAACCATATCCGATTATTGGCAGAATCAAAATTGGTTTGACCTTTACGGCAAGGATTATCTCGAATGGGTGCTTACCTTCATCGTATCCGATATGATGGATCCCGAAGCAAAGCGCACCGACGAGCATAAAACAAAGCTGGTTGCTTTCATAAAGAAATATAAGCTTGAAAAATATATGGAAAAAATGCCTTGGGAATATCGTTCATTCCTTCCTAACCTGAACTCAAAGGAGATAAACTAATGAATAAAACCATTATTCAGGTTTCTCATGAGCAATGTACGGGCTGTGGTGCCTGTTATAACAAATGCCCCACAAAGGCCATCTCCATGAAATATGATTCCGAAGGTTTCATTTTTCCTGTAATTGATGACAAGCTCTGCACAAATTGCGGTTTGTGTCAAACTGCTTGTCCCGTTATCAATCCCTTGGAGTTATATGATACACCGAAAAGCTATGCTGTTTGGGCTGATGATGAAACAAGATTAAAAAGCTCCTCCGGCGGTATGTTTTCAATACTTGCTGATTATGTATTTGAAAACAATGGCGTTGTATGCGGTGCGGCTTATACAGAGGATTATCAATTTGTTGAGCATATATGGGCAAAAAATAAGGATGAGCTCGCTCCCTTGCGCGGTTCTAAATATGTTCAGAGTGACACAAAGCTCACATATAAAGAAGCAAAAGAATTTTTAGACAGCGGAAAAATGGTATTATACACCGGATGTCCCTGTCAAGTTGCAGGCTTATACAGATACTTGGGTAAGGAATATGACAATCTTTACACTGCAGACCTTGTTTGTCATGGCTCCAACTCTGTTACTGCATATCAATCCTTTATTAAGGAGTTTTCGGGTAATCAGGAAATTGCAAAGGTTGATTTCCGTGATAAGAATTTCTATACCTGGTCTACTCCTACCGTTGTTCATCTTAAAAACGGTGATATAAAGAAAGCTGCATGGAATGAGGGTTATTGGTACAAGGGATTCCTTGAAGGTGTTATCAACCGTAAAAACTGCTATGCCTGCCCCTATGCAAAGGCAGAGCGTATCGCAGATATAACCTTGGCAGACTGCTGGCAGGTTCACAGAATCAATCCCAAATTTGACGACCGCAAGGGTACCTCATTAGTGCTTGTAAACTCTCCTAAAGGCAAAGAGCTGTTCAGAGAGCTCCAATTAAAGATGAAGCTTTGCGAAAAAATTCCTCTTGAGGAGATTCGCAAATACAATGGTCAGCTTAATAAGCCTACCCCTGCTCATCCCTCCAGAAAGTTCTTCTTCTCCCATTTGGACAAATTGGGATATCACAAGGCTTTGTGGTACGGCCGCGGAATGCGTTATGACGTAGGCTTGGTCGGTTGGTGGTTTGCATCCAATTACGGCAGTTCACTTACCTATTATGCTTTGGGACGTATTCTCGAGAATATGAACAAGCAGGTTATAATGGTTCCTATTGCTAAAACAAACGGCACACCTTGGGAACCTGAAATACAGTTTACCGTTGATTTTCTTGCTAAGTATTTCCACATAGGTAAAAACCGCAGCTTTGATAAAATGAATGAGTTTAATAACTTCTGTGATTCATTTATGCTTGGATCAGACCAAATGTGGACCGGCGGAAATACCGATTTGGTAGGATATACCTTCTTCTTGGATTTTGTTGACAAAAACAAGAAAAAGCTTGCATTTTCTACCTCGTTCGGACATGGGGACTTTTATGCTTCTGACGAGGTTATTAACACAGCAGGAGATTTCCTCAGACGATTTGACGCTGTCAGCGTTAGAGAGAAAAGCGGTGTAAAGGTTTGCAAGGAAAGATTCGGCATCGAAGCTGAGCATGTTCTTGACCCCGTATTCTTCTGCGACAGAGAGGATTATGATAAGCTTGCTGAAAACATCAACGAGCCTATCGACGAAAAATATCTCCTTTGCTATATTCTTGACCCTACTCCCGAAAAGGAAGCTGCCGCAAAGGCAATTGCCGAAAAGCAGGGTCTTAAAATCAAGACAATTCTTGGCTTGAAGGAATATAAGCATGCTATTAAGAGCTGGCATACAGGCGAGATATTACCTCAAATAACCTCCGAGCAGTTTATTTACTATTTCAAGAATTGCTCCTATCTTCTCACCGACTCTCACCATGGTACCTGCTTTGGCATAATCTTCAAGAAGAAATATGCCGCTTTGGTTAATCCCAGCAGAGGCGCAACAAGATTTGAAACCGTTGCCGAAGCGTTGGGACTTACCGACCGTCTGTTTACCGACGTTACAAAGGTGGCAGAAAACAAGAAGGCCTATGCAGATATAGACTATGATAAGGTTGAAGAACGTTTGGCTAGCGAAAGGAAACGCGCTTTTGAATGGCTTAACAACGCTCTTGAATGTCCCACTAAGGAAGGCGAGGAAACCATTCGTACAATCAAGGTGGATGCTGACCGACAAATCATCGGTATGACTCACCGTATCAATGCTTTGGAAAGACAAAATGCACAATTGAAAAAACAATTGGAAGAAGCAAAAAAGAAATAAGATAATTTAAAAAAGGGAGTCATTACACAAAATAATGGCTCCCTGTTCACTTAAAAGAAAATTCAAGATATCATGAAGAATATTATTCATATTTTCGGCGCATCGGGCTCGGGTACAACCACATTGGGGAAATATCTCAGCGAAAATCTCGGATTCAAATTTATGGATACTGATGACTATTTCTGGATGCCTACCGACCCAAAATATACAATCAAGCGTCCCATTGACGAAAGAATCAAACTCATGCTTGCTGACATTAATTCATACGATAATATTGTCATCTCGGGTTCTCTTGTGGATTGGGGCGATGAGCTTATTCCCTATTTTACCTTGGCGATAAGACTCGAAACCGACACAGACGTTCGCATAGAGCGATTAAGGAAAAGAGAAAAGGATAAGTTTGGTAACCGAATAGAATTCGGCGGTGATATGTACCAAATCCACAACAATTTCATTGAATGGGCAAAAAAGTATGATACTGCCGGAACCGAAATGAGAAGCAAAGCGAAGCATGATGAGTGGCAAAAGCTTCTCGGTTGCAAGCTTATGCAATTAGACGGCAGCGATTCCCTGTTGCACAATTTTAATTTAATTAAAAATTCGTTGTTTTGATGACGAAACAAAAACGCTTTCCTTTGGGCGATGTGCCATAGTGAGAAAGCGTTTTTATTATTTCAAATTATTTTTTCATTTCGGCAACATAGGCATCGCAAACCTTGTTTACCTCGCCCTGCATAACCTCATCACCCTTATTAATCCAAAGAGCATGGCTGCAAAGACGTTTGACCTCGTTAATCGAATGGGAAACATACAGCAATGTTGTACCGCCTGCCAAAAGCTCGTTCATTCGCTTTTCGCATTTAGCCCTAAACTTGATATCTCCAACTGCCAAAATTTCGTCTACGATTAAAATATCGGGCTTTACCATGGTTGCAATAGAAAATCCCAATCTTGCACGCATACCAGAGGAATAATTCTTCAAGGGAGAATCAAGAAAATCATGTAATTCGGCAAAATCAACGATTTCATCAAAATGCTCCTTCATGAATTGCTCGCTATGGCCCAAGACACATCCGTTAAGGAATATATTCTCTCTTGCGGTCATTTCTGGGTCGAAGCCTGCACCAAGCTCTATTAGCGGAGCTACCGAGCCGTCCACGGTTATTGTTCCCTTATAGGGCTTAAGAATACCGCTGATTGCCTTAAGCAGAGTTGATTTGCCCGAGCCATTAGAGCCTATCAATCCCCATGCCTCACCTTTATGCACCTTAAAGCTTACATTCTTAACAGCAAGAAATTCTTGAAACATAAGCTCGCGTTTTATAAGCTTTATAAAATATTCCTTTAAATTGTCAACCTTTTGATTGGCAAGATTGAAACGTATGGTCACATTATCAACATCAATAACGACCTTTTTTTCTTCCATATCAGTTTACCTCTAAATATACAGAATAAACTTATCCTGCGCTCTCGAAAAGCTCCATGAGCCGATTATCATCATTATTATTGCCGCTACGCATCCGCTTACAACCAATGATAAATCGGGCAACTGGCATGAATATATCAAGGCTCTGAACTGAGCTACATAGAAATACATGGGATTAAAATGAGTAATAGCCGATTCAAGCCATTGAGGAAGCATTTCGATAGGATAAAAAATGGGAGTTAAATACATCCATGCGGTTGTAACAGCATTGTAGATATATTGAATATCTCTGAAAAATACATTTGCCTGACCAAGCAAAAGACCTAATCCCAAGCTGAAAAAGAACAATTGTACCATAACCAAGGGAAACAGCAAGGCAAAGAAGGAAAATTTTGCACCTGTGGCAATCATAACAATAACAAGAGCGCCCAAGGAAAAGATACAATCCACAAGACCGCTTACGATACGCGCCAAGGTGAAAATATACTTAGGCACATAGGTCTTTTTAAGCATAGCTCCGTTCCCTGTTATAGAGGAAATTGCTTGATGAGTAGATTGATTCATGAAATTGAAAAGCAATTGTCCGCAGAAAAGATACAAAGGAAAGTTTTCGATATTTCTACTGAACATTGTGGAGAAAACGATTGCCATTACAATCATAATAAGCAAGGGATTTAAAACACTCCACACATAGCCCAAAAAGCTTCTACGATATTTTAATTTAAGATTTTTATTTACCAAAAGCTTCAGCAAATCTCTGTATTGCCAAAATTCCTTAAAGAATCCGCTAAAGCCTTTCTTTGTTCTATCCATATTTTCTCCTGTATTTGCAATTATGCTTTTCCCTTAAATTTACGATAAAGGGACGAGGTAATAAGCTTATCAAAAAAGCCTTTACTTAGGTGAAAGCGATTAAACAAGCAGAGAATCTTATATTGATTCACCGAAAGCTCATACACAAAGGGAATCTCCTTTTGGTAATGAAGCATTATTTCTTCTGCTAACGCTCTGCCGTTGGCTTTGTCCTTGTTAATCAAAAGCAAAGCCTTTAAATAGCTTAGTAAAACCGTTTTGATTTTATAACAAACATAGCTTCTGCATTCGTCGGTTTTTTCGCCGCATTCGTTTATATATTCAGCATCCATACGGTTCAAAACAGTTTTCAAATGAGGCATACGCTTTAATTGATTAGAATCGGAAACACTTTGATGAACGTCGCCAATGCGGTAATTATATATAAACATATCCAAGCAGGTTACGGTGTTGGCATAGCAGCAAGGAAATGTTGCATATTCGTGATCCTCATAGAAAATATGCTCCGAAAGCTGATAATCAAAGCTTTTGTAAAAAGCAGTATTATAGGTAATACCATGAAAAGTGAGGCTAGACTCATATTTGGGAAAATCAGCAATAATTTCGGAAAAGGAAAATTCCTTTTCAAAAATGGCAGGTGTGCTTTTCCATTCCTTAATTTCGCCGTTAGAAATATCCAAGGTTTTATAATGTGTCAGCACAACATCGCTTTCGCAAGAACCAAGCTTTTCTATATATGACTTCAAATTATCGCCGAACACCCAATCGTCAGCATCGATAACTTTAAAATACTTACCGCTGGCAACCGAAACACCCGAATTTATTGCACCGCCGTGACCTTTATTTGTCTGAGTAACAACATTAACAATATCGGGAAAGCGTTCCTTGTATTCCAAGGCAACTGCCTCGGTAGAATCGGCAGAACCGTCATTTACAACTATAATTTCCATAAGCTTCAAGGCTTCGCTATCTATGGAAACCATGGAATCAATACATTTATTCAAATAAGCTTCGCTGTTATAAGCAGGGATAATAAACGAAATTACCTTCATTTCTAAGCCTTTCGGTCACTTTTCTTGCTTTTTGCTTGCTTTGTAATTGAATTTTCCGCAATACCCTTAAACAAAGATGCTGTCGCAGAGAAAAAGGAAATATTATTCTTATACATCTTATATTTTCTTACCAGATAATAAGCCCCATAGACAACAGACAAGGGCAAGCCCAAAATATATCTTGTTGTAGCGCCGCGGTTTTTAAAAAATCTCTTATCAAAGCCCTTAAACCAGGTTGAATTGCTTTGGGCGACAGAGGCGATTTCAATAGGAACATAGTATATCTTCAGTCCGGCCTTTCGGCAATCGAGAAGAAATTTAAGCTCCTCTTCCCCACCGTTCCCTGTTCCTGCTCCTAAAAGCTCATCGAAGCATACGTTACTATCAACAAGGCTTTTTCTTTTAAAAGAAATCTGCCATGAGCTTACCTTCATGATTTTAGGGAATTTCAATTCTTGAATCCTATCTTCAAAGGAAGGTGCGCGGTTTAACATTTTGAAAATAACAACATCGCTGTCGGGAACAGAATTATAGGCATCTAGAATAAGCTTTTCATAGTTATCAACAAAAGCCTCATCATCATCACAAAGAAGGCAGATATCCGCATCAGAACGTTCTATCGCCATGTTACGGCTTTTTGTAAGACCGAGCTCGGTTGTGGAATACATCAAAGCTCTGCCATTCTTGGTCTTATATTCGGAAACGCCTTCATGGTCACATTGATTGATTATCAATACATCTCCGACGATTCCCGAGGTATTTACAAGGCTATCGTCATTTTGGTTCATGCAGGACATTAAAATCTCAAATTTCATTATTTCCTCATTAGCCGAAATATTTCTTAAAGCCGTTGAAAGTATAGCTTATAAAGCACAAAATGGATTTAGGAAGGCTTAAGCCAATCCTACGGTAAACCTTGAATGTCATAATTGCTGATT
Source organism: Eubacteriales bacterium (assembly GCA_045532415.1). Classification (GTDB taxonomy): domain Bacteria; phylum Bacillota; class Clostridia; order Oscillospirales; family CAG-382; genus Coliplasma. The sequence continues at coordinate 14,469 of JAZSFY010000094.1, forward strand.
TAAGCTTATTGCCCGATTTTCCGTTATCACTGACACGGTATTTAAGCAAGGGCTCGTTAATTCCCACAGCCATACCGTATTTTCTCAAGACCTCAAGCCACATTATATAATCCTCGTGGCAATCGTCATCGTGCATAGGAAATTCTCTTGCAATATCCGACTTCATCAAAACCGAGGAGCAATTAATACTATTGTGCTTTAATAATTCGTTATAAGTCAACGTATTTTTCACAGGAATGATTCGATTCAAGGAATGACCATTAACATCAATCAATTCCCTTGCCGTGGCACAGAGAGCATAATCTCCCGAAGCCATCGCTTCAAGCTGCTTTTGTAATTTGTCGGGAGCCCAAATATCATCTCCGTCTAAAAAAGCAATATATTCACCCTTAGAAAGCGTCACGCCCTTATTTCTTGCTTCGGCAACACCGAGATTAGATGTGTTTTTAATATAAACAATATTATCAAAATCGGAATATCTTGATAACACCAAATCCACATCGTCATCGGAACAGTCATCAATAACAATGATTTCCAAATTAACATTCTGTTCTAAAACAGAATCTATTGCCCGAGAAACATATTGGGAGCAATTATATGCAGGAATGATTACCGATACCAAAGGCTTATCCATGTTACCGCACCAATTATTGTTTGTCTAATTTGTTTTTCGGGTCGGCAGAGGTCTGCCAATCCTCAATTCCCTCTGTATTTTCCTTTTGGAAAAGAATTTTAATTGTCAAAAGAATCAGCTTAAAATCCATAATCAATGAATATTTACTGATATAAACCAAATCCAATTTCAATTTATCATAGGGAGTTGTATTATATTTACCGTAAACCTGAGCATATCCTGTTAAGCCTGCCTTAACCTTCAAGCGGAAATCAAATTCGGGAACCACCTGGCGGTATTCCTCGGCAAGCTTGGGGCATTCGGGACGGGGACCCACAAAGGACATATCTCCCTTAAGAATATTGAACAGCTGAGGAAGCTCGTCAAGATGAAGGTTGCGAATCAGGTTGCCTATGGGAGTGATTCTGTTATCGTTCTTTCTTGTAAGGCAATATTCCTCGTCCTCGTCTTGAACGCGCATACTTCTGAATTTAATAAGCTTGAAAACAGCACCATCTCTTGTCAAACGGTCTTGAGTAAAGAACACAGGGCCTCTGTCATAAATTTTGATGCACAAGCCAATTATAAGCATCAAAGGAAGGAAAATAACGAGAACCAGCAATGAAATAACAATGTCCATAACACGCTTGATAAACTGCTGCTCAGCAGTCAAGCCGATATTACGAAAAAGAAGCATTGATGTATCAAACAAATGGATGCTTTCGGAATTCATTATCATAATATCCGAAATCTTCGGAACACTATAACAGCGAATATTCTTCCTAAAGCAATATTTCAGCAACTCGTTTCTTAACTCAGCGGGAATATCGGTTAAAATAACGTTTCTGTGTTCGGATATTTTCGCTTTAATCTCATTAATATCGCTATCAATGGATATTTTTTCCTGAATTGTATATTTATCCTTTTTGCGTTCGAGCTTTCGGATAAGATTGTCAGGACTGTAATGACCATAAACAACCAAAATCTTTCTGGGAGGAAAAACCTTGACATAAAGCCATCTTGTAAATACAACCCAAAGGGCAGCCACCAACAAATCGAAAACTGTCATATATGCAATCGGCTCAATATTGGTCATAAATTCCCAACGGCCGATAAGGGATAATTCAAGATAGGTTATGGCATTAACAAACAAAACCGAAATAAATTCCGAAAACATCATTTCCAAAATTCTGCGTCGGCCAAGCTGAAGTCCGCCAAAAACCTTATTGCACAAAAACAGCATCAAGACATATTGAATTACAAGTACATAGTTACCGCGGTTAAAATAATTGGAGCCGATATCCTCAAAGCAGGTAAACCAAACATAGGTAAAAATACCTGTTTGCATAACCATTAAAACCGTGGTTGCAAAATATATAATTAATCTTTTATACCGTTCTCTTTTTTCCAATTGAAGCAACCTCTCTGAATAAAAGAAAAATAAATAAAACACAACATAATTAAACAGTTTGATTATACCATAAAATATTTATTATTTCAACATTATTCTATACAAATATATTCCCCGTAAAAACGGCTATTCTAGCGTTTATATCATAAACTTTATTATTTCCCTATTGACAAAACTTTGTTTCTCAGTTAAAATAGTTAGCGGTTTTATATACATCTGTTTTTCACTTAATAATATACTTTATACGCGGGTATGGCGGAATTGGCAGACGCGCTAGATACAGGTTCTAACTCGTGGGAGTTCAACTTTTATTCCCTTTCAACCATCCGTTTTCCTTTGCAAATCAATTGGTTTCGGATTTTTCGAGCAATTGGTTACAACTCATTTTTAATTCAACATTTTAGCTTTTTCTAACAAAATTCTAACAAAACGGAATTTATGTTTGAAATTTGCGGATGTGGCGGAATCGGCAGACGCGCTGGATTCAGATTCCAGTGGTAGCAATACCGTGTGGGTTCAAGTCCCTTCATCCGCACCACCGAAAGTCCTTGCAATGCAAGGACTTTCGACTTTTTGTCATCTTATCCACAACAGTAACAAAAGCCAAAAATCCTGATAGAATTTTGTTAGAAAAAACTATGTATCGGACGGATAACTCCGTCCGTTTTCTTTTTAATCATTATCAATGGTAAGCATTTCTGCAATCTTCCCTGCTGATTTTAATTTAGCACCGTAGTCCAAATGCCCATAAATATTTGCCGTTGTACTGAAATCCGAATGGCCTAACCAATCCTGGATTTCTTTCAGCGATATACCGTTTGCCAACAGCAAGCTAGCACAGCTATGTCTAAGATCGTGAAAGCGGATATGTTTCATATTATGTTTCTTCAAAATGTGTTGTAAGTGTTGAGTCAGGTAATCCGGTTTTAATCTTACACCCAAACTGTCAACGCAGACATAGTCAAGATAGTCTTTACAATAAGCCTTTTTACATTTTTTACGGTTTGCTTCCTGATTTTTCTTGGTTTCTAATAAAAGCTTTTCTATTGCAGGAATCAACGGTAATGTTCTTATGCTCGACTTATTCTTTGTCCTATCTTTCGCAATTATAACGTCTTCTCCATTGATCTGTGTTTTGCAGACGGTATGTTTAATGCAGATGGTCTTTTCCTTAAAATCGATTGCGCTCCATTTGATGCCAAGGACTTCACTTCGTCTTAAACCGTAATACGCAGCAAGAACTATCGCCACCTCTGCCGTATCGCCTTTAATGACTGAAAACAGCTGGTTAAGTTCATCTTGATTATAGTAATCGCCGATATACTTCTGTTTTTTAGGCGTTTCAATACGAGCCGCAGGATTAAAAGGTATATACTCCATCTTTACAGCGTAATCAAGCGCCTTACGTATAACAGCATGATGCTTAACGACCGAGTTCCACTTTGTTCCTTTGCCGAGCATCGTGTTGTAATACTCCTGAATGTCGCTGGTTTTGATTTTTTGCAATGTCATACACAATTTGTCGAAGTAAGGATTAATGCGCTTCTCGATGAAATATTGATAACTACCGAAGGTTGTAATTTCAATCGAGCATTTAACCATCGCCAACCAGTTTGACATAAACTTTGAAAACGCTATGTCTTTTTTAGTTTCTTCATCTGGTGGCTGTTTTTGCAACAGTTCAAATTCTTCCAAGCGTTGTCTTAAAAGTTCCTCTGCTCTGCGTTTGTTTCCTTTGATGGCTAATCCGGTCTTTTCCCACTTCTGTTTTCGTTTACCGTTTTCATCTTCGTAGCTTATTACGGTGTAAAACATACCATTTTTGTTTTGAACAGTGCCTTTCAGCATAATGATTCCTTTCTACATACCTCATTTTAATTCCTCCTTTATTGACTTTCGTATTCAAGAATTTACGAAAGCAGTTAAGATATGTAGCTCCGCAAGCGGAGCAAAATCATTCATACAGTAGGTACGACAAAACGCATATTTTAGGAATCTTAAATCCCTTTCCATCATTCAAATATTCAATTTTTCCGCTGTGTAAAAGTTTATAAGCTTCTTTACGACCGATTCCACCGAGCATTTCGCACAACTGCGGCACCGTCACCACATCGGGATATTCAACAAACATCAGCTTATATGCATCAGTCAAAGTCATATCTTTCTTTGGCATCAATATCACTCCTTTCGTATTGTTTGAGTTATATTGAATGACAACATATATTTTGGCAAGTAAAAAACAATATCATCTTAATGGGAAATCATGAGATAATCTCCTAAATGAAAAAATGCCTATCATTTTAAAATGACAAGCATAAAGATTTATTTTTGATTTTCTTGCGGATTTATCCGCATCATTTTTATATGACAACGAAACCGTCCGTTCGTGATGATTGGATAACTTTCTTTTCGGAATGTCGATGCATCCTTTCGGTATGACTAGACCTACTCCCTCATTTCGGAATCGAGGGGGAATTTACCTCTTGTCATATCGAAAATGACTGTCATTTTCCTTATCATCAAAAATGGGGATAAAGTGGGGCATAAGAAATATAAAAAATCTCTCAAATTCATTCCGAAATTTTACCATTCCGAAGGGTAAAATCATCTTCTAAGACTTTAGATAGAAAAGTCACAAATCAGCGTAATTCATATGTGAACTTCGTTTTTTCCGGGTGCAACCTCGTTTTTAGGGGGTGTGAACCCTGTTTTTACCCCCTGTGAACCCTGTTTTTGATATATAAGTACTATCATATATCCTAAAGGGGATGCGTTTTTAAAAACGATTTTGTAAATTATGGGGATAAGAAGTTGCTGAAAATTTTGTAGAAAAATCAATGTATTTTCACACCGACTATGCCCCTTGTTATGCCCCACTTTATACACCGCTTTATACCCCACTTTTTACCCCTTTATTAATATTGAAAAGTCAAGAAAAATAATGTATAATAAAGTATCATATTAGAGGTGATATATACATGGCAGATTTTTCAACAAGAAGACTACAAGCACTTGATGCATGTGAAAAGATTATAAATGGAATCGAGGATCGTGTCATTACGATTTCCTCCGCATTACTATTATGTGTAAAAATTGCGCGTTTAGTTAATGATGCTGATGCAATGGAGTGGCTAAATTGTGAACTCGGTGGTTATCCCAGAGATGAAAACGGGCACCTCACTTCAACTGCATGGAGCATAGCTGCTCAACATGGTAGAAGTTATGTTGACCGAAAAGACAATAAAACATATGTATTCACAGAACTCGCTGCCGAACTCGAGAATATAATCAGTAATTCAAAAGAAGCGTTAAACAATTTTTCCACACAAGGTTTTTCTGTTTCTGGCGATTGGGCACTTGCGGCAACAAGTAGAATGACTGAAAATGTAAATCGTGCAACAAATAATTTACTAAACACATCAAAGATTAATGAACAGCGCCTTTCTGTTCTTAAATCTCAATTTTATAATTATGCAGTAAAATGGCAGATAGATTTGCAATTCGGAAAAACCGCCAAGAAAATCTTTGAAGAGTATCAAGAAAATATAAGTCTGTATTTTTCGGATTTCTCCACAACTACGTTACAAAAACTTTCTGCCATTGAAGATTTGATGGAAGATGGAAATCCCGAAAGATACTCTCAAGTGCTCACATCTTGTCGCAGATTATGGGAAGATGTAGCACAGATATTATTTAAAGAAACCCTACCAGAACACAAAGATAAAATGTTCAAGACAAACTCTGGAAAAGAAATTGATATTTCTGGCGACCACTGCAATAATAAATTATCTGCTGTAATTGAAACTCTCCAAAATAAGGCGACAAAAAACACGCTTGTTGGAAGTGAAATTCTTTACTTGATAGATTGGATGGAACAAATAAACAAGCTTCAAAATTCTGGTGTTCATTCAGAAATTTCACGAGACCAAGCAATGCAATGTATAATTCATACATATATCGCGTTAGGTGACCTCCTCAAGTTAAAAGCATCCGTGAAGTAATACTGCGGTATGTCTTGGTTAGAAACAATTCCAATTAAAAACAAATAAAAAACGTTTTGAAAATCAATCGTAAATTGTTTTGAGGTACATATGCAAAAGTTAACATACGACAATTTCATAAAAGTGCGTGACTATATTATGGCTAACGGCACAGATATTGACCGCGCTTGGTTTAGATATCATTTTGAGGATGAAAACGAAACCGATTTTTTGCGTGTGTTAAGCAAGTACCAACACGAAAACGGCGGATTCGGCGGATTATATCACGAATTCGCATATCAAGGACCTTGTCTTAAGAGCACCGAAATAGCTATTCAATATATTTTCGGATTGAAGCATAAGCCGTCTGCAGATCTGCAAATTATTAAGAACACTATTAAATATCTGTTGGATACATACTTGGCAGGTCGTGAAGTCGGATCGTAGC
>JAZSFY010000140.1:0-10755 GCA_045532415.1 Eubacteriales bacterium
TCCGACTTGAAAAACTCCGTTTTTCTCTCGGGGCTTCACTCGCAAACCTGTGGCGGCCGCAACGTGTCCCCGACACGTTCCGCCTCGCCCTTCAAGTCCCTTCCAAACAGCAAAAAACAAGCACCCTTTTGGGTGCTTGCTTTTTTCTGGTGCAGCTGATGGGACTTGAACCCATACGGTTGCCCACACGCCCCTCAAACGTGCGCGTCTGCCAGTTCCGCCACAGCTGCATATTCCATTTTTGCTTGGTTCAAAGAGGGCTATCACCCAAGCGCAAAGACTATTATACACGAATATTTCGATTTGTCAAGAAGTTTTTGCAAAAAAATCGAAAAAATTGAAAATGTCCCTTTTATATTTCAAAGAAAACCGTATCGTCATCGGGAAGCTGACGGGGAAGGGGTGCAAGCTTTAAAAGGTCGAGAGAGAATTTTTTGCAGGTTCCTTGGGCTTTTACCGCACCATGCTCCTTGCAGATGCAAACGTCGGATTCACGTATCAGCACAGCCGATTCGCAATAGGCACAGATTTTTTCTATATCTTCATGCTGTTTTTTCATAAATAACTCCAAAAAGATTGTTAATATAATAATAAACCAAAAATCCTCTTTTGTCAACCAAAAACAACTGCCAAAAAGGTCATTATAGATGCTGTCATAAGCTTGCCTATGGCAAAAGGAACAACAGAAAAGCGGTTCCCGATAACGCTTTTCACCTGCAAGGCAACCGAAGCGCCCGTTTGTCCCAAGGCAAAGGCAATTAACGGAAAGGCAAATTTTCCTGTTTTTGCCGCCGCGGCACATCCCGATGAAAATTCCAAGGCGGACTTTAATAAACCTTCTGCCAACGGAGAAAGGCTGAATGCCTTGGAAACCGTATTCCCCAAAATCATAAAAAACACAACGCAGGCGCAGAGGTTTACCATTGTTAACGCGCTTTCCGACACCGCTTCCCATATTCCTATTTTCTTATTATTTTCAAAATCGGGCTTGGGAAGCCTTTCTTTTCCAAAAATCAAAAGCTTCATAACAAAAGCCGTTATTAAGCAGGCGGTTATTTCAAAAATCAAAAGCTTTATTCCCAGCCTGCTGTCCCCCAAAAGCTCCTTGCCTGCAAAACCGATAACAAAGCTCAGGCTTGGGTTATTGGTAAAGGAACAGAGATATTCGCCGTATTTTTTCGAGATTTTACCGCTGTCATAAAGCGAAACCGCATTTTTCGCTCCGATAGGCGCACCGCAAAGTATGCCCATAACCAATGCCACTGCCCACGGGCTGAAAACCTTCATTATTTTTACCGTCAACGGCTGACACATTATTATTTTTGACAGCACCATATATATAAAAAGCGAGGGTATCAAGGTTTGGGCGCAAAAGATAAGTGCGTTTCGGGTAGGCTCTGCGGCAGAATCGGGGAAAACCAAAAGATATATAAAAAATATAAAGAAGCCTAATTCGGTTGACCGAAAAATCATTTGTTTTACTTTCATAAAATCACTCCAAAAGGAGTATATTGAAACGGTGAATGATTTTATGAAGCTGAATCTTGATTTTTTAAAAATAACTACTCCTATTTTCTTGGAAATACGGGGAAGGGAGCTTCTCCATGCCGAGGGGTATTGCCGTATCGAGGGCTATTCCCAGGAAAAAATACTCCTTGCCTCACAAGAGGGGACTGTTGCCGTATGCGGTGAAAATCTCAATCTTGTGCATCTAACGTCCGAACGGATTGCCATAAAAGGGAGGATAAAGGGAATTGATTTTATATAAGCTGATTCATTATATTTTCGGGGAATATGTTTTTGAAACCGACATAAAAAGCTTTTCCCGTTTGGCGAATTTATTAATATCCGAAAAGCTTCATTTTTGGGGTTGCGTTTCAAAGGATAGAAAAATGACCTTTTCGGCATCGATTTTTTCTGCCGAGCGGATATATTCTTTGGCAAAAACCTCTAATATTCCTATTTCCATAATAAAAAAGAAGGGAATCCCCTTTGTTTTTTCAAAATACCGAAAGCGTTACGGATTGTTTTTGGGATTGGGGCTTTCCTTGTTTTTAATGTTCTATGCCCAGCTTTTTGTTTGGAAAATCAATATATCGGGAAATAACGAAATGACAACGGCAGAAATTGAAAATGCTCTTTCCCAATGCGGTATTTCTGTGGGGACATTTATCCCCGAAATAGACAACCGCACCTATGCCAACCGCTTGCTGATGAATTGCCCGAGGCTTTCAAGTGCGGCTATAAGCATAAACGGAACTCAGGTTTTCGTTTCGGTTCTCGAAAAAACGCCTGTGCCCGATTTTGTGGAAAGAGAGGGTTATTCAAATGTTATAGCATCCCGCGACGGTGTTATTCTTGATATAGATGCCGCAGATGGTACGCCTATGGTTTCTGAAGGCGAGGCGGTTTATAAGGGACAGCTTCTTATAAATTCCTTTATGGAAAGCAAAAACGGAACCTACCGCCCTACAAGAGCAAGAGGAAAGGTGTTTGCGGCGGTAAGAGAAAGCTTTGTGACCGAAATACCAATGGAAAGGTCGGTTATCAGTTATACAGGCAATTCCGAAATAAAACGAACCTATGAAATTTTAGGCTGGCAGGTGCCGTCATTTTTTGGGTTGGAAACCGAATATGAATATTTCGATGCCATAACCGCAGAGCGGTGGATAAAGCTTTTTGGATTTATAGAATTACCTATAAAGGAATACCGCGTGGTTTATAACGAATATGTTCTTGAAACAATGCCCATAGATGAAGAATATGCAGAAATATTGGCAAGAGGCGAGCTTGACGCCTATTTAGACGACCTTGATTTGGAGCTTTTGGAATGTAACGCTCAAGTTTCTTTTGACAAAGAAAAAGGCGTTTGCCGTTTAAGGGCAACCGCCTTGTTAAAGCAGGATATTGGCTTGGAAGTGACCTATAATATTTCCGACAAATTTCCGATTCCTCGGGAATAGATTTCCATTCCCATGAAAAATTCCTTTTTAGAGATATATTCATCTCTTTGGTGGGCGTTGCCCTTTTCGTCACCAAGAAAATGTCTTTCGGATTCGATACCCGAGCCGAAGGCAACTGTGTTGGGAAGCCATCTTGCATAGGTTCCGCCGCCCATTGTGTAGGGCTGGCATTTAATTCCGAGAACATCCTCGCATGCCTTTGTAAGAGCCTTGATTTTATCATCGTCAGCCGAAACAAAATAACCTTCCGATTCGGCAACAACATTAACCTTGCCGTTATAGGGCTCAACGGATTTTTGTATCTTTTCAAGAATTACATTATATTTTGTTTCGGGCAGATGACGGATATTAAAGGATTGAACAATCTTGCCGTCCTTTAATTGAATAACACCGCCTACGCAGGTGAGATAGCCGAAAGAATCGTTGCTTTCGTTGATTCCCAAAGTATTGCCGAGATATTCGCTTGTTGCTTTAGAAATGAAATCCAAGGTTTTATTTGAAATACCGTCGTCGGCAAGCTGTTTTAAAATAAGGCTTATGGCGTTAACACCTGCTTCGGGCATAGCGGCATGGGCAGATTTGCCCTCTGCTTCATATTTTTTGCCGTTTGCAACAGCAAAAGCCTTGCCCGGAACTGCATTTGAAACCGTTCCGCCCTGTAATTCCTCTAAAGAATCGGGCACATCGGGAAATTCTATATCAATTGAAAGAATGCTCTTTTCTCCGATACAAACGGGAAATTCCGAATCGGGGGTAAAGGAGAACATAGGCGGCTTTCTTACAGTAACAAAATATTCAAGGTCGCTGCTTCCCACTTCCTCGTCGCTTCCGAGAATAAGACGGATTGTAAAGGGAAGCTTGATATTATTTTCTTTAAAGAACCTCATGGTGTAAAGGCTTTGAATAAAGGGACCCTTGTCATCATGGGTTCCTCTGCCTAATAAAAGGCCGTCCATTTCGGTTAAGGCATAGGGCTCAACGCTCCAGCCGTCACCTGCAGGAACCACATCAAGGTGGCAAACTATTCCGATTTCTGTATCAGAATCACCATAAAGAACGCTTAAACAATGGTAATCGTGGTTTTCAACCTTAAAGCCGTATTTTTCGGCAAGCTCGGTTGCCTTATCAAGAGCCTTTGCACATTCCTCGCCATAAGGGAATTTGCCGTTTTCTCCTTCGGGCTCTCCTGCCACAGAGGGGATTGCAATAATCTCGGCAAGGTCGGCGATAGCCTGCTTCTTTATATCTTCTCTTTGGAAAAATTCCTTAATCGACTCATTAAGATTCACGGTATTATTCCTCCATAGAAAAATCAGCCTTAGGCGCAGGAGCTTCGCTTCCAAAGCCTGCCTTAAGCTTATTCAATGCGTCGCCGAAGCGTTTTTCGGTTTCAAACATAGATTTGCTCATTTCATTCTGTCTTGCGCGGAATTCCTCTGCGGCGGCAGAAATGCTTGCACATTGCTTTTGAGTTTCCTCGATTATCTTTGAAGCCTCTGCTTCTGCTTGGAAGCGCATCATTCTAGCCTGATTTTCGCTTTCCTGACGTGCCTTTGTAAGAATAAGAGATGCTTCCTTCTCGGCATTCTTGATGATTTCCTCAGCGCGCTTGTCAGCAACAACCATTCTTTCGCCTATTTCGGCACAAAGAGCATCATACTCCTTTTGCTTTTCGTCCAAAGCCGACAAATGAGCCTCCTCTGCGGCTTCAGCATCTTGATTAAGCTGAGAAATTTCATCTCTGAGGCTTTCGTTTTCAGCCTTTAAAGCTCTGATTTCCTCGGAAAGCTGCTTTTCATTTTCTTCATACTTATCGCTGAGAGAGATTATAAATTCATCCACTTGCTTTGTATCATAGCCCTTGAATGATGTTTTGAAATAGGCTTCTGCCACGGGGAATCACCTCGCATAATATATTACTTTAAATATAACATACAAAGCTCAAATTGTCAATATTTGACGATAAGACCTTGAAAGGAAGGGTGTTGAAGCTGATTTCGGTTATTAAGGATATGGTATGGGGAATACCTACATTGTTTCTCCTATTTGTATTCGGTATTTATTTTACCCACAAAAGCAGATTTTACCGCTTTAAAGCCTTGAAAAAAACAGCAAGGCTAACCTTAGGCTCGCTGAAATCCTCCTCCCAAAACGGTATTTCCTCCTTTTCTGCTGTTGCTACTGCCTTGGGGGGTACAGTTGGAGTAGGAAGTATAATAGGGGTTGGCTACGGCATTGCCGTGGGCGGTCCGGGAAGTATTTTTTGGATGTGGGTATGCTCATTTTTCGGCATGGGATTGAAATATGCCGAGGTGAAAATCTCATTGAACAAAAGAAAAACAAACGGCGGCGCGCCCTACCGTTTAAGGGAAAAGGGATATAACAAAATTGCGGTGCTGTTTTGCCTTTTATGTATTGTTTGCTCCTTCGGAACAGGAAATCTTACCCAAATAGGCGTTATGTCCGAGGCATTTCGTTCCAAAGGCATTTCTCCATTTGTATGCGGGGGCATCTGTGCTCTTATTATCGGGATTGCGATTTTCGGAGGCAGGAAACGAATAGCAAGGCTGAATACCTTTATAATTCCTTTGTTTTCGGGAGTCTATTTAATTGCCTGCTTGACTATAATTCTAATTAATCTCGGCAATCTTCCGAAGGCCTTTAGCGATATATTCTTAAATGCATTGGGCTTTGATTCCATAAAAGGAGGATTTTCGGGGGCATTGCTTTCTCATGTTTTAAGAGAGGGCTTTGCCAGAAGCCTTTTTTCAAACGAGGCGGGAATGGGCTCGTCGCCTCTTGCCCATGGAACAGCCGAAAATGCCGATTCGGAGGTCCAAGCTCATTGGGGTATATTTGAAATATTTTTCGATACCTTTATTGTTTCTACAATAACAGCAATAGCTTTGCTTTCCTGCGGTATAACCGATGCAGGAGAAATGTTTTCTTTTTCCTTTGGAGAAGCAGGTAAGGCTGTATTTAGAATATTGGCATCGGTGTTTGCCTTTGCGTCGGTTATAAGCTGGTGTTATTATGCCGAATGCTGTATAGCCTTTTTGTTTCCAAAAAGCAAAGCGGCAGGCATAATCTATCGCTTGCTTTTTTCGCTGACAGCCTTTTTAGGGGCATTTGCCTCGGCAGATGCCGTTTGGGAATTGGCAGATATATTAAATGCCTTAATGATGCTTCCCAACCTGTTTTTGCTTTTTAAATGCAGAAAAGAAATCGAAAGGATAGCTTGATTTATGTGGTACCATGATGATTTAAAAACTATTTTTAATTGGGTAGATTCCTGTTCTCAAGGGCTTTCCAAAGCCGAAGCCGAAAAACGCTTGCAGGAAAAGGGAAGAAACGAGCTTCGGGCGGTTAAGCGCAAAAGCTTTTTAAGGCGTTTTTTGGAATCCCTTCTTGACCGAATGACGGTTATTTTGCTTATTGCGGCGGCGATTTCCTTTTTGACATCATACATATCGGGAGAGGGCTATGCCGACCCTATAATAATTTTAATTATCGTTATCGCAAACGGCTTTATAGCCACACTTCAGGAAAGCCGTGCCGAAAAGGCGTTGGAGGCATTAAAGCGGATGACCTCGCCTGAAACCTCGGTAATACGCGACGGTGCTATCGAAAGAATACCAAGCTCGGAATTGGTTGCAGGCGATGTTTTTCTTTTGGAAAAGGGAGATATTGTTCCTTGCGACGGTATACTTTTGGATTCTAATGAACTTTTGGTGGATGAATCTGCCCTGACGGGAGAATCTGTTGGAATATATAAGGACCATAAGCTCAAGGCAAAAAGCGGATGCCCCTTGTCCGAGGCGGTGAATTGCATTTTCACCTCATCTCATGTTATTTCGGGCCGAGGAAAGGCTTTGGCTGTGAAAACGGGAATGGAAACCTGCGTTGGGGAAATTGCCGATATGATAAGCCTTGATAACGAGCAAACTCCTCTCCAAAAGCGTCTTGCCAAGCTTAGCCTTCTTTTAGGAAACATAACAATCGGTATATGTGTGCTTATATTCATTTTTTCCTTTTTAAAGGGAATGGATGTAGGAGAAATGTTTATGACCTCGGTGTCCTTGTCTGTTGCGGCAATACCCGAGGGGCTTCCTGCAATCGTAACCGTGGTGCTTTCGGCAGGTGTGCAGACAATGGCAAGAAGAAGGGCTGTTGTAAAAAGGCTTCCTGCGGTGGAAACATTGGGCTGTGCCCAAATAATATGCTCGGACAAAACGGGAACCTTAACCTGTAATAAAATGACTGTTTCTCAAATATACGGCGACAGAAACGAGCTTATAAAGGCATTTTCTCTTTGCAATAACGATTCATCTCCTACCGAGCTTGCATTAACAGCTTATGCAGAGGACACTATTGCGGTTCGTCAGGAATATCCGAGAGTGGGAGAAATACCCTTTGATTCGGTGAAGAAATATATGCTTACTGCTCATAAGACAAAAAATGGATATTCCGTTTATATAAAGGGCGCTCCCGACGTTGTTTCTCAATATTGCATCGAGGGGAAAGATGAAATTCAAGAGCAAACCGATTCTATGACCAAAAAGGCTTTAAGAGTAATGTGCTTCGGTAAATACGATTGCCAGACTCTGCCAAAAAATCTTCTTTCACGTAATTTCCGCTTTATCGGTCTTTGCGGTATTTCCGATCCTCCCCGTCCCGAAGCAAAGGATGCGGTTGCCCTTTGCAAAAAAGCAGGAATCCGCCCGATAATGATAACGGGTGACCACCCCGACACAGCCCATGCTATCGCCTGCCAAATCGGGATGACAAGAGAAAATGACATAGTTTATACCGAAAAGGACATAAGCGGACTTTCCGATCGTGATTTTTTAAAGGCTGTTGAAAAATGCAATGTTTTTGCAAGGGTAACGCCTTCATTTAAGCTAAGGATAGTTTCGGCGTTAAAGTCAAAGGGATATGTTGTTGCAATGACGGGCGACGGTGTTAACGATGCCCCTGCCTTAAAAAGGGCTGATATAGGGTGCGCTATGGGCATAAGCGGAACCGAGGTTGCCAAGGAATCGGCAGATATGATTTTAACAGACGATAACTTTTCCACAGTAGTATCTGCGGTAAAGGAAGGACGGGGTATTTATGAAAATATCCGCAGAGCAATTCATTTTCTGCTGTCCTGTAATATCGGAGAATTGTTTACCGTGTTTTTCTCTATACTTGCATCTCTGCCCTCGCCTCTTTCGGCAATCCAGCTTCTTTGGGTTAACCTGACAACCGATTCTCTCCCTGCTATTGCATTGGGCTTGGAAAAGGCAGACGACAGCCTTATGGAGCGTCCTCCCGTAAAAGCAGATTCTCCATTATTTCCTCTTGAAAGGGTTTTTAGAATAATATTTGAGGGCATTTTAATTGGCACACTTGCGGTTTCTGCTTTTGCAATAGGCACAAATTTGAATGATTTTCAGACGGGAAGAACAATGTGCTTTTTGGTTTTGGGAGTTTCCCAGCTTTTCCATTCCTTTAATATGCGAAGCGATAAAAGTGTTTTCTCTAAGGGTATAAAGAAAAATCCCTTTGTCTGGCTTTCATTTTTCCTTTGCTTGGGATTGCAAAGCTCGGTTATACTCATTCCAAGGGCGGCATCCCTTTTCGGTGTGGCTCAATTGAGCTTGGTTCAATGGGTTATAGCCATAGCTCTTTCTGCGGTTCCCTTTATAGTCGGGGAAATTTACAAAAGGTTAAAGAAATCATAACAAAATATTCATAATATCTCTTTAGAGTAATTTTGAGAAAAAGAAATTCGGAGATAAAAATGGATAAGAATATTGTTAGTGAGAATCAGCCTATTAAATTAGCAGGGAACCCTCAAATACGCATTCGCGGCAGACATACCGAAAACGACGGATGTATTTCCTTTGACTGGGTAGGAAGCGGCTTTGCCTTTAATTTCAGCGGAACAGGATTTATCCTTTCCTTGGGAAGCTATGCAGGGGACGTTATTTCCTATGTAAAGGTAATTATAGACGGCAGCCGCCGTCAGCGCTTTGCTGTGGCAAGCGGTCAGGAAAAAATTATAATCGAAGGTCTTTCCGACACACGCCACCGTGTTGAGGTTTTGAAGGTTACCGAAAGTGTTTCCGAGCTTTCTTTTGACAATATCGTTCTTTTGGGAAACGGTGCGGAATTAAAGAATCCTCCCTTTAACAATCCCAGAAAAATCGAATTTATCGGCGATTCCATAACCTGCGGTTACGGAGTTATCGGCCCTGTTACCGAGCCCTCTTATCATACCTATCAGCAGGATAATACCTATTCCTATGCATATTTAACAGCAGAAAACCTTGGTGCCGAGGGAAGATATCTTTCGGTTTCGGGCAAGGGTATTTTCTGTAATTGCGAAGGCAACCGCGAGGACGTAAAGGCACTTGAATATTTTGAATATCAAACCCGTGAGGGCGGAATCTGCAATGACGGCTGGGAGCCTGCGGTTTTGGTTATCAATATCGGTACCAATGACGGCTTTGCAGGTGCGCCGAAGGAAGATTTTGCGGTTGCGGCAAAGGAAATGCTTTCAAAGGTAAGAGGAAGATATGCAAATGCTCATATAATCTGGCTTTACGGCATGATGAACACGGTATATAGCGAGGTGATCCGCAATACCGTTAAGGAAATGAACAAAACCGACGGCAAGCTTCATTTTATGCTTGTAGATCCTATAACCTTGGAGGCAAACGAGGTTGGCGCAAACGGACACCCCAATGTGCGCGCTAACGTCCGTGTTTCCAAATTGCTTACCAAAAAGGTACGCTCACTTACAGGCTGGAAAAAGCCCGAAAAAACCGAAGAATAATTTAAAATCCCAAGTCACCGACTTGGGATTTTGTTTTTGAAAACAATCTGAAATTGAATTTTTACAGCAACTCTCCAAAACAGAGAATACTAAACTATAAATCCATTGACTATACGCTTTGTATGCATTATCATAAAATCACAGGGCGCGCCAAATGATAATCAATGACAACAAGGAGATAATATATGCGTAATTTAGGAGTGAAAATTAAGGAATTAAGACTCAAACACGGATATACACAAAGTATGCTTGCCGAAAAGCTGGGTGTTTCGGACAAAATGATTTCTAAATGGGAAAACGGAGAGACATCCCCTTCTGTTGAGCTTCTTCCCGAAATTGCCGATGTGTTTAATATTAATATGGATGCGCTCTTTTCCAGAAACCATAATGATTTTTCAAATATTCAAAGAAGCATTTGGGAATATATGTCATCCTTTTCTGTAAAGGATGCTTTTGAGGAAGCCAATCGCTTGTGTTCCTATATTATTTTGGGTATGGAGCACCGTGAAATGAAGGATATGGCTTGTTACAGCAACGATACCTTGGCGGAAATTACTGAGGATTTGGCAGAATTAATAAAAAATAAGGATGAACGTCTGCAAAGCTGTTGCTGCGGCAACCTTAAATGGGCTTGGCATTGGGAGCGTGAAAACGCAAACGTAACGGTAGTTCAGGATTTGGGTGATGAAGGCTTGAACAAAATATTAAAGGCATATTCGCCTATTAAAAAGCTTTTTGCTCTGCTCGCCATGGAAGATGCCGAAAAAATATTAGGCTTCCTGCTTTCTGATGATTCCAAATCTGCTTTTACCTTGGATTATTTGTCTAAAGTAAGCTGTGCTTCTAAGGATGCCGTAACTGCGTTTTTAGAATATTTGTTTGAAGCACAGCAAAGAACAAATGAAGCTATTATTCAAAAGGAAACAGCGGTTATTTCGGGAGAGGATACCTTGGTATACACCTATAATA
>JAZSFY010000340.1:0-2354 GCA_045532415.1 Eubacteriales bacterium
AATTAGGATCGATTTTAACAACGTTATAGCTGCCCTTACGCTTGGATTTGAGAATTTCCAATGCTTCGGGTTCATAGCCGGGAGCGATGATACCGTCAGAAACCTCACGTGCGATCATCTTTGCGGTTGTAACATCGCAAACATCGGAAAGTGCAACCCAGTCACCAAAGGAGCACATTCTATCGGTGCCTCTTGCTCTTGCATAAGCGCAAGCAAGAGGAGATTCGTCAAGACCTTCAATATCGTCAACAAAGCAAGCCTTTTTAAGCTTATCGGAAAGAGGAACGCCAACAGCGGCGGAGGTAGGGCTAACGTGCTTAAAGGAGGTTACAGCAGGAAGTCCGAGAGCTTCCTTAAGCTCCTTAACAAGCTGCCAGGAATTGAATGCATCGAGGAAATTGATAAATCCGGGACGTCCGTTGAGAATTTCAATAGGAAGCTCGCTTCCGTCATGCATAAAGATTTTTGCAGGCTTTTGGTTGGGGTTACAACCGTATTTAAGTTCAAATTCTTTCATTTTCAAATTCCTCGTTATTTATTTTTATTGATTATGATTTCGGTAGGCTCGCTTCCGTCAAGGGGTATTGCGCGAACGAACAAGGAAACCTTATTGTCTTCGTTAAGATTGGTCCATACCAAATCTGCCAATTCTTCGGCTGTGTTGGGGAGAGAAACCTCCTCAGGCTCGCCATAGAAGGAAGGAATGGGGTTACCATCGCATTTATAGGTATGGATAAAGTGACCCAAGCCGTTTATAGGATTATAGCTGTAGAAATATCTCTGGCAAGCAGAGGGATCGCCGTTGTTGCTCTTTAAAATAGAGAGCTTATAGCGGAAAGTGTTTTCGGGAGCATAATAGAGAATACCCGAAATTCTGGGAGTAAAGTTAGGTGCATCGGGTTCAAATTCACGGGTATGAAGGGCTTTTTCGAAAGAAAAACCATCTTCACCATGTTCTTTGATATAGTCATATACCGTATTGGTTTGGTCCCCGTTGGTGATAATATCCATGTCACCGATTTTCAAGTAAGGATTATAGATAATGAGCGAAGGATCTTCAAGCTTGGATTCGTCAAAAGCCTTTGTTCTCATACCGCCGTCAAAGCGTTCAAAAATACGGTTACGGGAATTTGCGCTTCTGCCCATAATAAAATATGCGATCATTGCGTTTTTGCCGTCAGCAGACTTACCTACAACAATACCTCTGCCGGGATAGGAATTTTCGCTTAAAAGCTTTTTTATATCATAAAGTGCCATTTTGATTACTCTCCTTTAATATACACCTTGTTATTTTCAACTTTAATTTTATCGTCACAGAACAAGCGAACCGCTTCGGGAAGTATTCTCCATTCCGCTTCTTCCATTATACGTCTTTGCAACGCTTCGGGTGTGTCATCCTGTTTAACTTCAACAGCCTTTTGAAGAACAATCGGACCCGCATCACATTCGGGAATTACAATATGTACTGTTGCGCCCGAAACCTTTACACCTTTTGCCAATGCCGCTTCATGGACATGAAGGCCGTAAAAGCCTTTGCCGCAGAAAGACGGAATGAGCGCAGGATGAACATTCAAAATTTTATCGGGAAAGGCATTATATACCTGCTCGTCAAAAATAGTTAAAAAGCCTGCAAGCACGACCAAATCGATTTTCGCTTGAGTCATAGCATCTGCTAACGCTTTTGAATAATCAGCAATGCTTTCATATTCTTTACGGGGAAGAACCAAGGATTCAATACCGTTATCAGCGGCTCTTTCAAGAGCGTATACACCGGGCTTTGATGCAATTACAAGGGTAATCTTGCCGTTACCAAGTTCGCCCTTTTTTTCTGCATCTATCAATGCCTGCAGATTAGTTCCTCCACCTGAAACCAAAACGGCAATTCTTTTTTGAGAATTTGACATAATGACTTTCCTTTCTAAAAACAACAATAGGCATAGGCGGTTTTTACCGCCTATGTCATTGTCAGTACATTATTAGCAAATTGTAATCTTGTTTTCGGATTCGATGATTTCACCGATAACATAAGCATCGATGCCGTTATCCTTAAGAACAGAAACAGCCTTTTCCGCTTCGTCAGCAGGAACAACAACACTCATACCAACACCCATATTAAAGGTATTGAACATATCTCTTTCGGAGATATTGCCCTTCTTTGCAATAAGGTCAAAGATAGGAAGAATACGTACAGATGCTCTGTCGATCTTTGCGCCCAAGCCGTCGGGAATGCTTCTGGGAATATTTTCATAGAAGCCGCCGCCTGTTATGTGAGATATGCCCTTAACATCAACCTTAGAAATAAGGTCGAGAACAGGTTTTACATAAATCTTTGTAGGAACAAGGAGAGTTTCGGC
>JAZSFY010000041.1:0-2278 GCA_045532415.1 Eubacteriales bacterium
TCCCTTTCCTATTTCATTGGGAAGAATACTAAACGCCGCCTCAAGCTCGCCAACCAAATAAAGGCGCAAAGCGGTATCGTCTGTAAACTGACGAATTGCAGAGCGAATCATATCAAGAGCAACCATTTTTTCTGCCGCACCCGTTATATCAACCTCAATTTCCTCATAACGGGATTTTGAAAAGCGGTAGCCCTCCATTTTTACATTGCCCTTTTCGATTGTACCGAACAAGGCGCCCTTATAGCCCAATTCGTCAAAGCCTCTGCCCTCGATACATCCGGGATAGGCATAATAAACGCCGTTTTCACAAAGAAGCCCCGAGGTTTTATGTATATGACCTAAGGCTATATAATCAAATCCCGAATCGGCAATATCTCTTTTGGTAATAGGGCCTGTTACCGAGGATGCACCCGTTGTATCGCCATGGCAAACAAGAATATTGATTCTGTCCTTATTAAGACCGTTCCAGCCCACAACAGGGCTCGAAAGAAGATTTTTGGAGGTATATCCAAATCCGTATATATCAACTCCCAATTCGGGCATACGTACACATTCCCTTTCGGCTCCGAAAACATGAACATTAGAAGGGAATTTTATTGTTTCGTAGGGAGAGCCCGAGCCCAACGGGTCATGGTTGCCGGGGGATATGAAGATTTTCATATCGGGAACCTTCGAAAACTCTCTAACGAGCATTTCGCAGGTATCCTTGGTTACATATTCGCTGTCAAAAAGGTCGCCGCTTATTAAGAAAATGTCGGCTCTTCTTTCTCTTGCAAACATCAATGCAGAGGTAAACGCCGCCCTCAGCTCGGTGCGCTTTTTTTCTGCCTCTCTGGGAGAATAAAGAGAAAAAGCAGAATCCAAATGTATATCAGCACAATGGAAAATTTTTATCATAATTATCCCTCTTTTTTAATTACAAATAAATGCACTCATGGTTCCTCTTAAAACACCGTCGCGGCGGTGGGAGAAAAAGTGTTCCTTATTACAGCAGGTGCAAATATCTGCTGATGAAATATTTTCAGAAGAAATCCCTGCAGATTCTAAAATAAAGCGGTTTGCAAGGGTTAGGTCTAATATGAATTTTTCGCCCTTTTCAGAAAAGAACTCTTTATAATCGGGAGAAACCGAAACAAATTCCTCCAATAATTCCCTGCCGACCTCATAACAGCATTTCCCAATACACGGCCCGATTGCGGCAAGGATATTTTCCCTTTTCGCACCCTTTTCAATCATCAATTCAACGGCATTTTTTGTTATACCGCCCACGGTGCCTCTCCAGCCTGCATGAACTGCACCGCAAACGCCATTTTCCTTATCGCAAAACAAAACGGGGACACAATCGGCAGAGCGCACCGAAAGCAAAAGCTTCTTTTCACAGGTTACCATTCCGTCAACACCGTGGTCATAAGGAGGAACAACCAATCCCCGCCCGCGGTCATTCTCGTCGGCATATTCCACATTTGCAGTATGGGTTTGGTTGCTTCGGCAAACATCCCTTCCCGTTAAACCAAAAACCGAGGCAGCAATATTGTGATTTGCATCAATATTTTCGATACTGTCTTTAATATCCCCCGAGCCTACGGCAAAATTCAAAGAGCTGAACACCCCTTGGCTAACACCGCCCTGCTTTGTAAAAAAAGCGTGCTTTATATTATACTTCTGAAAAAGACGGCTTTGATAATAGGGAACGCTTCCGTTTATATAAACAAAATCCTTTTCCAAGAGAATCTTCCTTTCAAGGCAGATTTATTGTTGCATTTGCACAATTAATAATCATCAAATTTATTTAATTGTCACAAATTCCTGATTGACTTTTAAGCCACCAATGAATATAATGCAAGTGTAAAAACAAGAAACAAAGAGGTGACAAATCATGAGTTCGCTTGAACTTCACAAAATCAATTTCAAAAAATTTATCGAAGCCATTGACCAATGCAAGGGCAACGTTTGGCTTGTAACCGAGGAAGGTGACAGACTTAACCTTAAGAGTAAATTCTGCCAGCTTTTAGGTATTGCAAAAATCGTAGAGGGCGGTATGGTAAACGAAGCAAAAATCATTTGCGACGACCCTGCAGACGACAGCCTGCTTTTCCGTTTCAATCTCTACGGCGATAAGATCCTTGACGAAAACAAGGAGGAGAACTGACTTTATCCGCAAGGATAGAGTCAGTTCTTTTTTTAACAATAAAATCTAATTATAAAATAGGTGTTCTCACCTGTGGTATAAGCGAAAATATTATAATCGAAATATTCCCCTGTTTCCATTAATGAATCA
>JAZSFY010000004.1:0-2542 GCA_045532415.1 Eubacteriales bacterium
ATTAAACATTAATGTAGTTAAATATATCTGTCATTACTGAAACAGCAGACTGTCTATATCTTAGAGGATTATTGACAATTGTTAAAGATTGATATATCATATTGTCAATTAACAAGGAGGATAGTTATGAATAATCTTAATGTTGCTCAAATAACAGACAGAATTAAATACAAAACTTATTTATCCAAATACCTTAATGCCCGTTCCAATATTCTGCTCATTGTTATTTTTTCTGCATTAAATATACTGTTTTTGCTTGCGCAAAGCGGAACATATTTCTTGTTTTCTGCTTATATTCCTTATGTTTTGGTAGACTTGGGAATGTTCATGTGCGGAAAATATCCTGCCGAATATTATGCCGATGGGCTTGAGGATATGGTATATCTTGATGATTTGTTTTTGATTATTGCTATTGTTGTTTCGGTAATAATTATCGGGCTGTATCTTCTCAGCTGGATATTAAGCAAGAAAATGAAGGTCGGTTGGATGATTTTTGCTTTAATATTCTTCTCGGCTGATACTATTGCATTGCTTACCTTCAATGGCTTTGCCATAGAATCCCTTCTGGATATTCTTTTCCATGGTTGGGTTATCTTTTCCTTGGTGAACGGCATTATAAATTTCAATAAGCTTTCAAAGCTTCCTGCCATATTGCCTGATTCTATCCCTGTTCCAACCTTTGACGGAACCGATAATGTTCAAGAACCTGTAAATTCAACACCCCTTAGAATGGCAAACCTTGACGAAAAGTTTAGAGTTTTAGCAGAAACCGAATTTGGGATATATACTATCACCTATCGCCGTGTAAAAAAGACAAACGAGCTTGTTATAAATGGTAATGTTTACGATGAATACGAGGCACTTATAGAGGCATCCCATTGCCTTTATGCTATAATTGACGGTCATCAAATCGAAGCAGGATGTAACGGCTCCCAAAGCTTTATTAATATAGACGGAAATACCGTTGTAAAGAAAATTCGCTGGTATTAAGAAAGGAATAATAATGAAATCACTTGAAATTTTACCTGAGGAATGTAAAGAAATACTTTCAATCGACCTTCAAAAGGACAAAAAGCTTGCTCTTTTGGTGAACGTATTGGCAATTGTGATAGCTGTATTATTAGCGGTTCCTATGAATTTTTATATTCCCATTTCGACTCTTTTTGACCGTTCCAAGGAATTTGGAGAATTTATGCTCCAAATGGGCGTTTTGCTTTTGAGTATGTTTGTTTATGCAATTCTTCATGAGCTTGTTCACGGAATAACCATGAAGCTTGCAGGCACCAAGAAAGTAAAATACGGCTTTACTGGAATGTATGCTTTTGCAGGAAGCGATGATTATTACGATAAAAAGTCATATATAATAATCGCTCTTGCTCCCGTGGTTGTTTGGGGTATTGTTCTTGCCGTGTTAAATGCTTTTGTACCTGCCGAATGGTTTTGGGTAGTGTATATTATTCAAATAATGAATTTAAGCGGCGCCGCAGGGGATTACTATGTATCCTTTAAGTTTTCAAAGCTTCCTAAGGATATTTGGGTACATGATTGCGGAACATCCATGAAGGTCTATTCAAAATAATATGATCAAAAACAAAAATCCGAGGGACTTAAACATATCCCTCGGATTTCTTTAAATTACTTATATAGCTCTTTCAGGACCCATCAAAAGCTCGGAAATAATATCGAGCACCTTATCGTGGCATCCGCCGCAGCCTGTGGAGCAATGAGTAACCTTCTGTACATCATCAAAAGCCTGAAGAACGTCATCGAATTTTCTGCTCTTGATCAAAGCCTCTGCGATGTCAACATAACTAACCTGCTTGCAGTTGCAAACCATGTAATTTTCTTTCATTTGAGTAATCTCCTTTATGTGTATTAATTGATTTCTTCGAAAAATTCTACCCCTTGCTTGCAAAGAGGGCATTTAAAATTATCGGGAAGCTCATCGGCCTCGTGAACGTATCCGCATATCTTGCAGACAAATTTCTTTGTTGCCTTAGGTTCCTCCAAAGAAGCATCATCAGAGGAAGCCTCGGAGCAAAGCTCATTTGCAAGTGCTTCAATCTGCTTTTCGCTTTCTTCGTTCAATGCAGACATTATCTTAACGGCAGTTTCGCAAAGCTCCAAATTTTTGCTGTTTGAAAGCATTTCCTTCATAACCTTCACAGCCATGGGAGCCCAGCTTCCGTTTTCGATAAATCCAACCTTTCGGTTAGAATAATTGCGCTCGGTAAGATGATTAATAAATTCCTTCATGAAAGGGAAGATATCACCGTTATATGTCGTTGTAGCAAGAACAAGCTTGCTGTAACGGAACGCGTCCTCAACGGCTTCTGCCATATCGCATCTTGCCAAATCGTTTACCGCAACCTTACAGCCCTTCTGTTCAAGAAGCTCTGCAAGCCTCATGACAGCCTTTTTCGTGTTGCCGTAAACAGAGGTATATGCAATAACAATTCCTTCCTCCTCAGGCTTATAACTTGACCAGGTGTCATATAAGCCTAAATAGTAGGAAAGATTTTCTTTCAAAATCGGGCCATGG
>JAZSFY010000347.1:0-5197 GCA_045532415.1 Eubacteriales bacterium
CGGTAGTTGAGGTCATAGGAAACGGTAGTGCCGTATTTCTTTGCGGTTTTGATAGCTGCAAGAACGGTTTCGCAAGCTTGTTCAGACAATGCCGCGTAGATACCGCCTGTGTGGAGCCATCTTACTCCGAGAGTACCGAAAATATATTCAAAATCAAAATCTTCGGGAGTAGCCTTTGAAATAGCGGTGTTAGCACGGTCAGAACAACCAACTGCACCACGGATACCGAAGCCTCTTTCGGTAAAGTTCAAACCGTTTCTGCAAATTCTGCCGATACCGTCGGTTTTCATCCATTTAATAAGAGAGGTATCAACACCGCCCTGAAGGATAAAGTCCTCCATAAGCATACCGATTTCGTTATCAGCAAAAGCGGTGATAACAGCGGTTTTCAAGCCGAAGCATCTGCGAAGACCGCGAACAACGTTATATTCGCCGCCGCCTTCCCATGCGCGGAATTGTCTTGCTGTGCGGATACGGCCTTCACCGGGATCAAGACGAAGCATAACTTCACCGAGAGATACGGCATCAAAGGCACATTCGCTCTTAGGTTTCAAATTCAAATCCATTTTAATGTTTCTCCTTTTTGTTAATTTCAAATCGGACATAATACTCTATCTTGATTTTACTAGATTCTGGAGATTTGTCAATATGATATCGAGTTTTTCTTAAAAAATCCTGCTTTTTATTGATAATTTCACTATATTGACAACGAAAATATCATTCCAAAGGTGAAATATTACAAAAATTAAGAAATTCCCTAAAAACTGTTGCAAAATCATATTAATGGGAGTAGAATAAGCAAAACTAAATATTTATGTATGATGCTTGCAGGAAAAGTTTTTTAACTGCCGAAGGAGTAACACTCTCAGGCTTTCCGTTTTCGGGATGAAGACTGTAAGCTGACATAACTTTGGAGAAGCTCATTAAATTGAGTGCCGAAGGTGCAAAGCGATAATCGCCAATCTCTCAGGCAAAAGGACAAAGTCTATTAAATTTTTTTATCTTTGTTTTTATGTGGCGGCTTGCGCTTTTTGCGTGCCGTCATTTTATTTTTACACAAAAGGAGTCATAAATCGTGTTTATCGAGAAACTAACCGAAATCAACAGCGCTCTGAATAGCTTTATTTGGGGTGTTCCCGGTCTTGTGTTGCTTATTGGTACAGGCATTTTGCTTACCGTTTGCACAAAGTTCTTTCAGGTATCTTATATCGGACATTGGTTCAAGGAAACTATAGGTACACTTTTCAAAAAGGGAAGTCCTTCCTCCAAAAAGTCTGATAAGCAATCTATTTCACAGTTCCAAGCCCTCTGTACAGCTCTTGCTGCGACAGTTGGTACAGGTAATATTGCAGGTGTTGCCGCTGCGATTGTTGTTGGCGGTCCCGGTGCGGTTTTCTGGATGTGGGTTGCCGCATTCTTCGGAATGATGACAAACTTTTCCGAAAACGTTTTGGGTATCTATTTCCGCAGACGTAACAAAAACGGCGAATGGTCAGGCGGTGCCATGTACTATCTTAAGGACGGTCTTGGTAAAAAGAAGGGCTTTAAAACAATAGCATCTGTTCTTGCAGTTCTTTTTGCCTGCTTTGCTGTTCTTGCTTCCTTCGGTATCGGTAATATGGGTCAGGTTAACAAAATCACCTTGAACATTCAATCTGCATTTTTCTCCAATACAGATTTGGGTACAGTTGGCGGTATGCCTGTTCTCGGTCTTATTATCGGTCTTTCTCTTGTGGTTCTCGGCGGCTTGATAATCATTGGCGGCTTGCAGAGAATCGCATCCTTTGCTGAACGTGTTGTTCCCTTTATGGCGATAGCTTATATAATCGGCGCTCTCGCTATAATGTTCATAAATATCGAAAATGTAGGAAATATGTTCGCTGCAATATTCAAATTTGCTTTCACCGAGAGAGCCGCATACGGTGGTGTTGTAGGAACAATCTTCCTCGGTATGACTCAGGGCTTCAAGAGAGGCGTTTTCTCCAACGAGGCAGGCTTGGGCTCCTCTGTAATGGTACATAGCTCCTCTGATGTAAAAGAGCCTGTACGTCAAGGTATGTGGGGTATTTTTGAGGTATTCTTCGATACCATGATCGTTTGTACTATGACAGCAGTTGTTGTTCTTTCTTCCGGTTATATTGACCTTGCAACAGGTAATCCTACTGTTGAAAACCTCGACGATTCCACCTTGGTTTCCCGTGTATTTGGTGATAGCTTCGGCGTGGCAGGCGAGTGGTTCATTGCTATTGCTATGCTTCTCTTTGCCTTTACAACAGTTCTCGGCTGGTCGCAATACGGCTCAAAGGCAGTTGAATATCTTTTCGGCACAAAGGCTGTTAAGGTATATAAGGTAATTTTCGTTCTTATGATAGTTTCCGGTGCTGTAATGACCTCCTCCTTGGCATGGGACATTTCCGACACCTTTAACGGATTTATGATGGTGCCTAACCTTATTGGCGTAGTCGCTCTCTTCCCGTTGGTTGTAAAGATAACCAAAAACTATGTTGACCGTAAGATAAAGAAGAAGGATATTGCTCCTATTCTCTCCTATGACCCCGAAATCCAAGCTCAAACGGAAAAAACTCTTGACGAAGAATAATTAATTTGATTTCATAATCAAAAAAACTGCGATTTTCAAAGTCGCAGTTTTTTGTTTCTAATCAATAACACCAACCTGATATTCATCCTCGTAAATGATTTTGCCTACATGATCGGTGTAAACGATATCGTATGGTATTTCGTATTTATCAAGTAGGTCTATAAGCGGTTGTATTCTTTCTAACATCTCTTTGCAGTTTTCTGTTTTGAACCAAGTAATTGCACCTTGAGGATTATCGTTATCCTCGCCATAAAAAGGCGGTTGGGGAAGATTATCTAAAAACCATTGGTGAGTTTGATTATATAGTTCAACGTCTTCGGGACTGTACACGTTATCTCTAATTCTTCTCCAATTCAATATAAAAATTCCAACAGGTTTTTGTGTTCGGTACGCAATCTCGCGACCTTGTATTCTTACATATTTAGGCGTTTTCATTTTAATTCTCCCATTCTAAAGTAACTTCATCAACAGGTGATTGCTCAACAAAGCCCACATTTTTATAAGCTGTGTTTGAAGAAGGGTTAGACAAATCGGTATACAAAGTGGGAATTTTGCCATTATCCAAAATCAATTTGCTTATATGAGCCACAATTGCAGATGCATATCCCTTTTTTCTGTATTCGGGCATTGTGTATACACGGCTGACCGCTATGTATCTGTCGGTTTCTCTTGTACTTTGCGCCATTGCTACAACTTTATCTTCATCTTTAATAACAAAACAATATTGATTATTCAAAAGTTTCTCTGCAATAGTAATGTAATTAGTTGGAGATTTGTTTTCTTCACCAAAACATTCTTTATCAAAATTACATAAGCATATAGCAATGCCGTTAATATCATTTTCGGTTGGATTTTCGATAATAACATTTTGGTTTTTGGCAGGTATTACCTTTCGATTTTCAAAGCTTTGCATATTAATAACTGTTTTTCTTGCTTTATTGTTCTGTATAAAGGGCTGTGACAACATTTCTGCAATTATCGGTTTTGCAACAAATTTTAATTTTCCACGTTCTTTAAACTGATTATAAAAATATTCTGCCAATTCGGTTTTTGCCTCGTCGGAGATATTATCAGCTGTCCATATCCATACGGGCATATCGGGATGTGAAGCTCCGATTACAAAGCTGTTTTCATCGGACACCAAAAGTATTGGAAATTCTTTGATTAATTCCAACAACTGAAAAGGAATAATATCCTTTTGATATTGTTGCGACTGAAATATAGAGTGATTTTTATCTATCGTAATAATCATATTTTATTCTCCCATTCCAAATATCCACTTGTAAAAGGTAAGTGGTCAAACTTTTTATTGCCGATATAATTGAAGCCGTGTAATATGTACCACTTTTTTAAAACATCGCTTTCATCGATTATGCCTATCTTGATTTTTGAACCGCCGAGAGTTTTAACAACTTCTTTTGCGTATTCAATCATTTTACTTCCGTAACCTTTATGTCTGTGTTCGGGTAAAACGGCAAGATTGTGAAGCTCGCAAACGTTGTCATCTTCTTTTGAGATAGACATATATCCGATGATTATTTTACCGTCGAACAGCCCAAACATATTCCAACCCCATTCCATTTGAGATTCAAGAAAATACAAGGGTATAAAAGATGTGTGCTTGGGACAGTTCTCGATAGTTAATCCGAAATCATCAGCCACCGTTGCAAAGCTTTTATGTATTACTTCAAGACATTGGGGTAATTGTTCGTTGTTTACTTTTTTAATTTCCATAATCTATTCCTCCTAAAAATAAAAACAGTGTAAATCGATATCTCGACTTACACTGTATATGTACTGCTATTCAATAAAACCTATAAAAAGATTATTTTGAATTTTGGGTACGACAATGTAAGCCCAACGCAAGCATATCGTGCTGATCTGCTCTAAGCTGGGTTGCGGTATTCATGTTGCGAACGAATACTAAAGCCATTGCCGTAATCCTTTCAAAAAGTTTTTCATAATATATCACAAAAAATTGAGGTTGTCAATAGCAAAAATTGTAAACTCTACTTGATTTTAGCGATTTAATATGATAGAATATCTAAAACGAGAGATTATCTTGAATTTAAAATTTCGAAAGGACGAAACTAATTATGGGAAAATTTGTAGTTAAAGAAACGGCAACAGGCTTTAAATTCGATCTTAAAGCAGGTAACGGCGAAGTTATCGCAACCTCCGAAGTTTACACAACAAAGGCGGCTTGCCTTAACGGTATCGAAAGCGTAAAGACCAATTGCGTAGGCGAAATCGAAGACCATACAGTTGAGCCTATCGTTGAAGTTAAGCATCCTCAATTCGAGCTTTATGAAGATAAAGCAGGCGAATACCGTTTCCGTCCGGATGCCGCTCTGTCTGCACTGATCCAAGGCGGCCTTTGCCCTGCCGATTCCGCACTCCCCTCCGGACAAGGCACGCTGCTCTGCTGGCAGGCGGCAGGCGGTCTGGCCTCGTACCTGACTGAAACGCAAAAAACCGATTTGAGCCATCTCGGCCCTCTGGTCACCGACGCTGATGAAATTGAGCGGCACATGGAGCTGGATCTTACCGCCCGTCAGACCTTGGAGCTGACCGAAACCCTCCGCGGCAAGGAAAAGA